>CAZWNR010000367.1:0-4813 GCA_964635665.1 uncultured bacterium
GAGGGGGGCCGAAAGGGGTTTTCAAAGTCCCTCTCCCAGCTTGGGAGAGGGATTTAGGGTGAGGGCGCAGGGGCGCTTGGAGCCGAGTACGGTCTTCCCTGGGTTGGCAAAGGCACGGTCACACGGGACAATGGGATCATTGTATTTTTTGACCTTCGGCTGTGAATAACGCACCTGTACGCACGGTTTCTGACGCCAAGCGGGACTTCTACGCTCACCACACCCGCCCCATCAACTCCATTTACCGGCGCGTAGTGGATGAGCTTTTGGTAGAAATGCTCCTGCTCTCCGTCAACGCCGATTTCGCCTACGATCCCCTCTACGCCCTGGGCATCGTTACTACCTTCGACCGCTTTATGGAAGGCTACGAGCCCGAAAGCGATAAGGCGTCTATTTTCAATGCCCTTTGCCGTTCGGTGCAAAGCTCCCCCGAACAATACCGGGGCGATGCCGAAGCCATGAAAGCCGCCGTGGCGGGGCAGTCCCTCGACGACCTCAAGGCCCAGTTTGAAAACCTCAGCGAAGCAGCCCACAGCGGCGGATTGCGCGGCACCCTAGGCACCGTGGCCACCAAGGAAAAATTTAAGTATAGCCGTCCCTTTGGCATCGGCCTTTACACCCTAATCGAAGCCGTCGCTGGGGAAGACACCCTCAAAAACAAAGACGCCTTTGAAGCCCTGCTTAAGGAACTGACGGGCAAGCTCAACTTCTCGGCGGATAAGCTCTCCAAGGATTTGGAACTCTACCGCAGCAACATCGAGAAGTTCGCCCAGGCCCAGGAAGTGATGAAGGATATGCTGGCCGCCGAACGCAAAAAGCGCGAAGACCGTCAAAAAGCCGCCGAAGCCACCGCCGCCGAAGTGGTCGAGACCGTTCCCGCCGAGGGCAGCGAAAACGCGGGTTAGAAAGACCTGTGCCCTGCGCCCCAATTCTCTTAAGAGGATTTCGGCTCTGAGCCAAGGACTTGAAGTCCTTGACTGTCTGGTCACAACCACCAGGGAATGAACTCCCTAGCTCATCGCAAAAGTCTGCGGAAGCAGGCTGAAGACCGCTAAACGTAAATCGAATCTAGGGCGTAGTCTTTCCAATCCTGGTGGAAGCGCTCGGACACATGGGGGGTGAGGACGAATTTAGGTTCCTTGCCCCCTTTTACGTCCACTCGCAAAAAGGAGTAGGGGCGGTGATAGTCGGGCTTTTTGCCCGTGCGGCCTACAAAAAGCTGCGATTCTGCCACCGGACGCAATTCAGCATCCTCCTCATTAGCAAGTCCTGAAACCGGTTCGCAGAGGGTATTGCCGTCGGAACGCTGGCGGCGCAAACTGAGGCCACTACCACCGCACACAATCCAATCCAGATGACGGTCGGCGTGGCCCGTATCCAGAGTTTTCAGATGCTCAAAACAATGGGCATGGCCGTTGATCACCAGGTTCACGGGGGGCGTCCCGTCCGCCAGATCAGGCACCGCCGCCGCCACCTGATCCAGCACCCAGCGCAGATAGTGACGCACCGCTAGGGTTTGGCCCTGGTTCCACTTCGTCGATTCGGTGACGTAGGGGGGGTGGTGGAAAAAGACAATCCGCCCCCGTGCCGCTGGGTCTTGCCAGGAGGCAATCAGCTTATCCCGCAGCCACAGCAGTTGTTCGGTATCAATCAGGGCGGTGGGGTTGGCATGGAGTTGCTTGTCGATGTCGAGCAACATTTCGTCGTACTGCTCCACCTTAGCCTGCCAGTCGTCTAAATCTTCCTGGGCATGGGTGTCCTTGGGGTTGCGGTGCAGCGCGGCCTCCTCCACCGCTCGCCGATCCTCCAGCACCTGCTGCCGCTGATCCTGAAGCCACTGCCGATGGTCTAGCCCCCCCTGGTGAGCCAACAACGAGGGGTCGTTAAACGTACTGGAATCTAGGGCAAAGAAATCAATCCCGCCGTAGCGAAAGGTGTAGTAGCGGTTGGGCAGACGGGTAAACACCCCTGGCCGATAGCGCAAACCCTGGGTTTTGCCATCCCAGGTGCCGTAGTGTTCCCGCAGATGCACCGCTAGCTGTTGAGGGGGAAGCGCCTGCAAATAATCCAAAAACGCACGGGCGTAGGCATCGCCCACCCCCGACCCATGCCAGCCCACATTCGGGTTGAGGTCGATACCCAGCAGCTTGCGTAGGGGCTTGCTGATCTGCACCAGCAGACTATAGAAGCAGGGGAGGTTGTAGTAGTCGTGGTTCCCCGGCACCGCCAAAAACGGAAACCGAAACAGCATTTGGTCGTAGGCAATCTTTTCTGGGTGATCGCCCCCCACCAACCACTCCCGGTAGGGCTTGATGAAATTGTCGGGATACTGCTCGCGAGAACCCACCTGATACACCACATCCCCGGTGTGCAGCAAAAACCGACAGTCCTCCAAATGGGGCACCATCTGCTCCGCCAATCGCCGCTGGGGATGGTGGTCGGGGTGGGGGCCAGATCCGCTATCGCCAATCACCAAAAAGGAAAACTCCCCTTCCTCGGCGTGGCCGTCCTCCAACATCAGCCGAGTTTGGTCAATGTGAAGGGCTACCAGGGCCGGATGCTGCCAACACACCCGCGCCTTCATTTTGGCCACCTTGGCAGGAATCGGCGGATCGAGGATAGAAGCCATAGAAAATACAATCCTGGGCCGCGCCCCACGGCAAACACATCATCTCCCCTTCAGGGTAATCCGATTCGCCCGCTTGCGCACGCCAAGAACCCAAGGCTTCTACAGATGGGACATGCTCGGATAACTCCCGACATTCATAATTGAAAAACTAAAAAAAAGTTATAAAGGTGACGTTCGATTTGTACAGGCAACATAGATTTCTCAACCTAATAACAACCCGCATTGAAATTAAGTCTAGTTAGTTAAAAAATGCAACGTATTCTCAAGTATCAAGCCTGATAGGTTCTCTCTTGAAAAATCTAGGATAACATTGCGGACAAGCATTTCAGAGACTCCCATTTTGCCAAGAAGTGGGAATATTTAATCATGCATCTACTAGCTCTGCTGAAAAACCACTCTTTTCCTTTATCTTTTCTGACGCTAATCTTCAATAGTGCTATTTGCCCGGTTCTCTTGCCCAGTATTGAAGCCTTTGCTGCGGAGCAACGCGAACAGTCAGTAGCGCAAAGTGTCTCAACTAAGCTTGCTTACTATAACGATAAAGAAGCAATCCCTTCGCTTGCAGATTCTCATCCTGCCTTGTCCGCTAATCCCTTTACTGGAACTAACTTTTTTAACCTTTATCAGGCCGAGGTTAGGAGAAACTTGCCCAGCGATACCCGCTTTCGTCTCCCCACGAACCTGCATCTCCTTACTATCCCTGAAACCTATTCCTCTGAAGATGCCTCCTTGCAGATTGTCCCTAGCCTCAGGGGGGATGGTTTGATGGTGAATATTAGCCTGTGCTCCGCCAACGCCCCTGCAGAAACTTGCGTCATAGGTCACTTTTCTACCCAACCTCTAGCCTCAACCTCTGCCCAGGCCGACTTGGCGGCCCATCAATCCATTGGCTATCCCATCACCCTTGCCCCCGGCATCCAGGCCCATTTTCGAGAATATCGCGATGGCCCTATTGCCTATGTATCCTTGATGTGGGAGCAGGATGGGCAGTTTTATCGCATCCAATTCCCTGCCGCCGAGCGTCAGAATATGCTCTATATGGCGCTGGAAATGATCAACAACGAACCTCTCTATCCCTCTGGGATTGACTCCAGTGTAGTGTCACTAAGAGATGGCCTATCTGCGCCAGAATCCACCGTTGAAATTATCTCTTCATCCTCTAGTTCGTCCCCTATGTCTGGAGCTAATTCATCCACTGGGCCTGTCAACCTAGACAGTCTTTATATTTCAGGGTCTAGTATCTTTAGCGAAGAAGAAATGCGAGGCTGGCTAGCGCAAATTCAGACATTAAATCCAAATGCTCCAATTACTGATTTTGCAGATCGAATTACTCAGGAATATATTAATCGAGGTTATATTACAACCTCGACTGCAGAGATTGGAAGCCGAGACCAGCTTCCTTCTGGCTTTGATAATGGCTTAGGAATCGTCGAGGGCTTTATCGCAAGTATTGAGGTGATTGATTCGGAAGGAGATGTAAGCGAATTTGAGGCGTATGTTCGTTCTCGCTTAACTCTCGTTGGTGGGCCACCGCTGAACTTAGATCGCCTCGAAGAAAAACTCCGTTTACTACGGCTTGATCCTCTATTTAACAATATAGAAGCGACGCTAAGACCAATTACTGATGAAGATGATGAAGACGTTCCTAATCGGGGCGGGGTTGACCTATTTGTTCGGGTTACGCCAGCTGATCCGCTCATTTTTAGCGCCAGTATTAACAATGATTCTGCCCCTAGCATTGGCGCGGAGCAATTTGAACTAGGCTTTACCTACCTCAATCCTATTGGAATTGGGGATTCTTTCTCAGCCAACTATGCTCACTCCTTTGCAGGCGGACTAGATTACTTTGAAACCGTTTATCAAGTACCCCTTAGCCCAACGGATACAACGTTGCGGTTGTCTGGAGCTTGGATTGGTACTAACGTCGTTGAAGAACCCTTTAACCAACTAGGCGTTTCTGGTAATACGAATCGCTACGCTGTCTGGTTACGACAACCCTTAATTAGAACCCCCCAGGAAGAATTGGGCTTTTCCCTTGGGTTTACTCGCACTGCTGGACAAACATTTTTGTTTGATCGTCTACCCACACCCTTTGGTTTTGGCCCAGATGCCAATGGCTTTAGCAGCACCAGCGTTATCAGCTTTGCCCAGGATTATGTTTTGCGAGAACCCGATGGTGCTTGG
>CAZWNR010000368.1:0-4808 GCA_964635665.1 uncultured bacterium
AGAATCATAGGATTTCGTTCAATCAGCCTCTCTGGCGCTGCATCGGTCTTGGCCCTACATCCCTGCCATAGCCATACTGACCGAAGTTTCCATGGTTTGATGGGGGGCTAGCACGATCAAGCTATCGTCGCTATTCATGGCATTGCGGGGGCCAGTCCAGGGTTCGAGGCAATAGTAGTCTTTGCCCTGCACCGTCCAAAACACCAAACGAGTGTAGGCCCTACTCCAGGAGAGGGTGAGTCGTCGCCGCAGGTGGTGATCGATGACCATCGCCATATTGTTGGTGAGGTCTTGAAACGCTAGGTCAATTTCGGGCTGGCTAAAGTCAAATTTGCCAGAAAAGGTTTCGACTTTGCCCGTCAGGTGGTTTTGGAATTCTGCGGCAGGAATCTCAAACTCTAGCTGGCTCTTATCGCTGACCAAAAAGTAAGGATGCAGCCCCGTAGAAAAGGGCATCAGTTGGTCAGACAGATTGGTGAACCGTTGCCGCAACTCCAGCCGATAGCCAGCCAGCAGAAAGGTAAACGACAGCTTGAAGGCAAAGGGATACTGGGCCAGGGTTACATCGGAACTGTTTAGCTCCAGGGTGAGGCTAGCGGCATCGGTGGTAGCCTGTTCGGCGGCCTGCCAGGGCAGATCACGGGCAAAGCCGTGCTGCTTGAGGGTGTAGGTTTTACCGTCAATTTTGTACTCATTGTTGGGCAGGTTGCCACAAATGGGGAACAGGATGGGAATCCCCCCCCGCACCGACAGGGTGGGGTCGGCAAAACGGGCTTCGTCGAAATACAAAATGTCCTGACCTTTCACCTGCCAGCGGGTGGCAATCCCCCCCCGGTGCGGCACCAACTCCAGTTGGGACGAGGCTTCTAGATCCGATAACAAGTACGTAGGCGTAGGGCCAGCTTTTAGGGCAACGGCAAACACAAAGCACCTCAAAACTTCAATGCCTAGACGTTACCACAGCCTAGGGGTTGCCATCGTTGAGAGGTGATTAAGACGATGCCCATAGCGGTTCTCAATAGGTTGCGTCGGACGAGGAAACCTCACCCCTGCCGTTCGTCAGGCTTGGGAATTGGGTGTTTACACTGGGGGCTTGGTATCAGCCGACTAGCGTTGCAGCCAATAATTTTGCAGGGCTTGCTCAATCATAGGTCGCTGAAACTCGTCCTGGGTGGCTTTGTATTCCAAATAGGCAATCATAGCCTCGGCCTGGGATGGGTTAAAGATGGCGAATTTACGCCGTTTTTCCGTCAACCAGGTTCGACGTCCATAGCGGCGTGGGTTGATGGCTTGAGAACCATGAACATCGTCTAGGCCAAAGCACAGGTGAAATACGGGGTCAACCATACGAAATTTTTGATCCAGATCAGCGATCAGGTAGGCGGGCAGGTAAAACCGAAAAGCCTCATCGGAGAAAAAGCTGAGGGCCGATCCATAGCCATCGGGAGCCCGATCGAGAAAGGACGCATCCAAACTTTGCCAGTCCGTTCTGCCTTTAAATTCGTTTTCCAGAAGATAGGGTTCTTCCCCTTCACAGCTACCCTTTAGGCATCCATCGCCAGGATAGGCAACGTCACCAAAAGCACCACGAATTATCTGTTTGAGTGACGTAACATCCGCCATTTTTGTGCAGATTTATATTTTTTGAACAGTGATAGGTGACAATATAGCGGTTCTCGATAGTGTTAAATACACCGTTTCTAGCTTCTAGATGCCCCCAGTACTTAGCGGTCTAAGGTTTACTCTGTACCCCCCTGGATAAGGGGGCAAGGGGGATTTTCACAGTGCGCCTCATTCAAGTGAAATCCGCTGCAAGTAGCGATTAGTGGTTCTCCGATGGATGGGTCTTGAGGAGGATGTGTTAGACGTAGCCGTAACGCATCAGAACCTTAATCAGCATGGGTTGTGCTCCGCCAACCTACCCTACGAGGTCTGATCAGTGCCGAGGGGCGATCTCAATCAATCGGATGAGCCTGAGCCGAATCGCCGTTAGATGCGTCAGGTTCAGGCCCTACCTCTACATCAGAAACCTCATCCAGCGCTAGGGAAAGCTGTTCGTGGTTGTCGTCATCGGCAGACGGGGTAGGTTCTTCTACCGGGGTTTCTTCGGCAGCGGGTTCTTCCTTTTCTAGCCAGGGGGAATCGAAGTGGTGCCAGGGCAGGATGGGATCGTTGGGTAAGCTTTCGGTAAGTACCGTGATGTTGTTGGTATCGGGTTTGGGCAAAGCAACACGCTTTTCGGCCACGGCATCGCCAGACTCATTGCCCCCTTGACTGGATTCGGCGGATTCCGCAGCTAAGGAGTCGGCCTGGGCAGAAACACTCTCAGAGGCTCGGTGGCTGTCTATCAGGTCAGAGGAGGCCATAGGCAAGACCCTAAATCAATAACGATAACGCCCTAGAGCATCGGTGCTTGTAAACTTTTGGTGATATAGACCACAACGATGTTAATCAGCATAATAGCAGTTGTTGCCCAGATGGTATAGGCGGCGTATTTTAAGCCTTGGGAAACATCCTCTAGACGCTGTTTGTTAGCGTTGTAGGTTTCCGCCAAATTCACCAACATTTGCAGTTGATAATCTTGGGAGCTTAGGGCAAGGTAGCGCTCTAAAAATGTGCTGTCTTCTAAATTAGGTGTAACGGCGACTTGGCGAGGCAAAAAGGCCCGCATTAGCAGGGAAAAACTGATTAAAAACCCAAAGATTTCCGCCAAGCTAAACAAATTTCCACTCACCAATAGGCGAGAAATACTGAGACTGGTAAGTAGCGCACTGTTGGCCACAAATAAAATATTCAGCTTGGTGGTGAGGATTTGACTTTGCTCGTTTTGTTCCCGCAGTACCGTGCGCACATCCTGGGTGGCGAGCCCTAGGGTAATCGGAGAAATCTCGGGAGCCATGGGTTCTGGTTCATCCACGGGTAGGGTGAGCTGCACCTCGATGGATGTTTCCTCCGAGATCGTCTTTTCTGGGGCAGGCTGGGCCGCACCACCTTGAGCCTGGGGCAGGTCTTCCAGGGGTAAGGTGGTCGGGGGAGGAGGCACCGAGACGGCCTCTCTGGGGGAAAGGGGATGCGGGAAAATCGAGAAGCGGGTGCGACGACCTGAAGCGAGGTTGGGCACCCAAGCTGTGGTGAGCATATTGACCATGGCAGGCGGGGTTCCATGAACCGCTATCTCAATGGTAGTAGGGATTTTGGCGATTGGGTATGGTGTTTTTGCGCGATGCCGACGCCGTGACGATACAAACTTCGCAACATCAGAACCCCCAACTACGGAGCTCGCTTGACAGGCTCCGTAGTTGGGGGCGGTGCGGGTCGTGATCCGTCCGTGCCGTTGGCCGTATCCCGTGGGGATTGCCAAGGCAGGCGGTTGCCCAAACCTGGCGATTCTGCGGGCGGCAAAGGGTTAGAATATTTGGGCTATTAAGCGCCGTACTGTGCCAAATTCCTGGCACCGAACTTCCCGCACCGAATTTACTGACAGTCCCTACCATGCGTATTTCTCTGAACTGGTTGAATGACCTCGTGAGCGTTGACCTCACCCCGGAGGCACTGGCCGAAGCGCTGACCATGGCAGGGTTTGAGGTGGAAGACATTGAAGATCGCCGCACCTGGGCCGATGGGGTGGTAGTGGGTCGGGTGCTGGAGCGCGTGTCTCACCCCGATGCCGAAAAGCTGAGCGTTTGCACCGTGGATATTGGGGCAGAACAGCCCTCGACCATCGTTTGCGGTGCGGCCAACGTGCGGGCAGACATCTACGTTGCTGTGGCCACGGTGAACACCTACCTGCCCCAGGTGGATCTCACCATCAAGCCCCGCCAATTGCGCGGTGTGCCCTCGGCGGGGATGATTTGTTCTCTGTCGGAACTGGGCCTAGAGAAGGATTCCGAGGGCATCCACATTTTTGACCAGGCCGACTTAACCGTGGGCCAGGACGTGCGGCCCCTCCTGGGGCTAGACGACGTGATTTTGGATGTCACCTCCACCGCCAACCGCGCCGACGCCCTCAGTATGGTGGGTTTGGCCCGCGAAGTGGCCGCCATCACCGGGGCACCGCTGCACCTGCCCCCCACCCAGGCTCCCACGTTTACCAACCCCAAGGCCGCCGTTGCTATTGACCTACCGGACGAAAAGGCTTGCCCCATCTACATCGGCACCGTCCTAGAGGGCATCACCATTGGCCCCTCGCCCCAGTGGCTCCAGGCGCGGCTTCAGGCGGCAGGCACTCGGCCCATTAATAACGTGGTAGACATCACCAACTACGTGCTGCTGGAATGGGGCCAACCCCTCCACGCCTTCGACCGCGATCAACTGGCCAAACTGGGTAAGGGTGAGTTGACTCTAGGAGTTCGCTTCGCCCGACCCGACGAAACCCTGGTGACGCTGGACAGCCAGAAACGCACCCTAGCCCCCGAAACCCTGGTCATCACCGCCCACGATGCCCCGGTGGCCCTAGCGGGGGTGATGGGCGGCGAAGATACCGAAGTCAGTGACGTTACCCAATCCGTCGTGTTAGAAGCGGCCTATTTTGATGCGGCGGTGATTCGCAAATCGGCCCGCAGTCAGGGCTTGCGTACGGAAGCTTCGGCCCGCTACGAACGGGGGGTGAACCCAGCGGAACTGTCCCTGGCCTGTCAACGCGCCCTAAATCTGATGGTGGAACTGGCGGGGGCGACGGTGATCTCCCAAACCACGGCCACAACCGCCCTCGGCCAGGCCATCCCAGAGCGAACCCTAGAACTGCGGCTGGAGCGAGTCCATCATCTGCTGGGGCCAGTGATCAACCTGGGGCCAGAACCCGCCCCCCT
>CAZWNR010000369.1:0-4807 GCA_964635665.1 uncultured bacterium
CTCCGGCAGCAACTCCGGTAACTGCTTCGCCAGTTCACTCAGGGCCATGGCGCGGGAGAATTCATCGCTAATCTGACGGGTCACCTCCAAAGCCTCCGGCAGCAACTCCGGCAGCTGGTTCGCCAGTTCACTCAGGGCCATGGCGCGGTCAGATGCATCGCTAATCTGACGGGTCACCTCCAAAGCCTCCGGCAGCAACTCCGGTGGTAACTGTTTTGCTAGGGTACTGAGAGCCCCGGCGCGATACAAGAATCCACCACCACGGTGTCTGTCGTTACCGTAGCGATCTTGAATTTGGCGAATAGCTAACAGTACCTCTGGCCAATGGGCTGGAAACCGGGTGGCCAACTTACTCAGCGCAAAGGATCGATAGGCCGGGTCATGGATTTGATAAATAGTCTTCAGCACCTCCGGCAGCAAAGACTCTGGCAGATAGGGCACCAGGGCTGCAATACTCGCCGCCCGTTGACCAGGAGATTGGTTTTGCTGGGCATAGGCCAACCCCTGGGCAGGTTGCCAGATTTGGTGCTTTACCAGGGCACCCAATAATTCTGCGGGCACATTGCTAGCCAAACTATTCAGCGAGGTGCGAATGAGTGCGTAGCGAAACAGCAGCGCCAGGGTGGTCTCTGGTTTTCTCTCGTAGCATCCTTCAGCCACCTTCCAGGCCCGTGCCACATCGTTGACAAAGCCCGCTGGCTTGCCAATGGCATCGCAGGCGTCATACCAGCCATTGCGACCCGCCTCATTCGTCTCTTGCAGCAGGTGGTGTATGGCCTCGGGGCGCTTAGCCTGCTCCATGTGCCAGGTCAAAAAGGCGTAGATATAGCCATCGTCGGCTAGGGTATGCCACTGGCCGTTTTGCGTCTTAGCTCGATAGCGCTCTAGCAGCTGGTTGTGAGCTTCGGCTTTGGTTAGCCCTAACCCTGGTAAGTCGCCAGTTTGAGTGGGCTGGGGTGGGCTGGTTAAGAGCCGTTGCGCCAAGTCATGCATCAGGTCGTGCAGGCGATAGGCGCGTTGGCTCCCCACTTGCTTGGCCCCCGACAGCAGCAACGCCTTGGCGCTAAACAGCCGCAGAATCGCCCCCGCCTGCCGAGGTGTGACCTGCCACAGGGTCGTGGCCATGTCTTGGGTGAGGTTGACATCCTCTGGCACAATGCCCAACCAGGCAAACTGGCGCAGTTGCTCGGTGGAAAGCTGTTTCAAGCTGAGGTTAAAGCAGGCCATCAGGCTGTACTTACGCCGCTTGGCATCGTCGGGAATGTCCTCTTGGCTGTAGATATCTAAGGTTTCCAGTCGCGCCACCTCAGCCTGCAAATCCTCCAACAGATCGGCCCAGGTAACTCCCTCTTCAATTTGGGTAGCGGCCAGTTCCAAGGCTAGGGGAAGGTGGCCCACCCGGCTAGCAAAGGCTAGGGCTTGCTGGGTTTCGGCTTCCCTCAGAGGCTCAGAGAGCTTTTGAGTCATCAACGCCAACGCCTGATCTGGGCTCATCACATCCAGGTCGTAGCGGTGGGCATCGGGAATGCGGGCTTCGCGGGTCGTCACCAACACGCAGCAATTGTTGCCGCCCACCCGAAACGGCTCTAGGTGCTCTGGATGCCAGACATCATCCACTACCAGCAGGGCTTTTTTGTCGTACAGCAGCGTGCGTAGGTGGGCCGAGGCCGACTCGATGGCCGTAGGCTTATAGTCGGTATCGCCCAAAGCCTGAATCCAGCCGCTCAGCAGGGGCAGAATGTCCGGGCTTTGGCCCAGCGTAGCCCAGAGAATACCGTCGGAGAACCGGGCTTGAATGGCCTCCTCGTGGGTCAGCTTAGCCGCCAGCACCGATTTGCCAATGCCCCCCAGCCCATAGATGGCGCTAACCACCAGGGTGCCAAACACCTTCGGGTCTGTGGAAAGCAGGCAGTTCCTCACCGCCTGCTGATACTCCGGTCGCTCCACGAAGTGCTCCGGCAACGGCGGCATCTGAAGGGGAATGTCGTACCGCTTTTTGGGTAGAGGATTAGCGGGAATACGTCCGGTTCCTCCGCTGGTGAGGATGATTGTGCCCTTGTTCTCGCAGCGAAAACCCTGGATTTGTCCTTTCAAGGCTTGTTCCAAGTGAGCCGTTAGGACATGGTTGGTGACTTCGCCTGTGGCAGAGTTGTTGGGGTCGAGTCCAGCCAGAAGCGCCTCCGTCAATACGCTGTAGGCCGCCCCTGGATTTTGGTACGAGGCTTCAAAATCGCGGGATGAGGTAATGAAGTAGCGATCCCTCACCTTGCCCATGGGGGTCGAAATCACCGGGTCAAAGTTGAGCAAATTGCCGCTATTGCAGCAGTCAAGCCAGATGATTTGCTGTTTAATCTCGCTTTGCTCTAGCTGCAATCTAAGCCATTGCAGATCAACGCCCAAGTCTTCATCGGGGTTGGCATCACTAGGGGCCAGATAGCCGTCGGTAGCGCTCAAGCTGCTTTGCCACCCATGCCCGGAGAAATACAGCAGGGCGGTATCGGGTATTTGGGTTTTGGTTTTGGGGTTGAATAGCTGGGCGATTGCCTCTCGCAATTGCTTTCGTGTTACCTCTCCGCTGGGGCTAACTTGAGCAACATCGTCCTTAAATGCCTCGGGCAGGCGGCGCACTGTAGTGAAATGGCCATGCATCTCTAGCATCTGAGCAATGGCTTCTGCGTCAGTGGCTGGGGAGGTTAGATGACTCAGCCTTTTATACTGATTGATTCCAATGATTAGTGCATCCCGACTCATGGGTTAGCGCGTATCCTACACTGCACATTTGCCCCACTAGTATGGCCTTTCTATCTACTTATAGCCAACCGCTAGAAGGTTTCGATAGCTTCCCTAGGTCTTCACCCCTCAATATGATTTGGATGAGCGCACCACAAATCATCCCCATCTCTTGCCCCGTCATTTTTTTACTTTTTTAGGGCAGCCATCAACAAGAGAGTTTGGGTAAACGACAGGACTTTAGCCCGATGACAGATGTCTTATTTCTTCGCGCTATAGCGGATTTCACTTGGGTGAAGTCCATGGCGATGATCCCCCCTGCCCCCCTTGATAAGGGGGGTACAAAGTGAACCTTAGACCGCTAGGGACTGGAGGATCTAGACCCCAGCAATGGTGTATCTCACGCTATCGAGAACCGCACTAGTTGCATCGATAGCTACGGCTTCGTTGGGGGTGGAGTGCTAGCCTGTCGGCCAAGGAGGTTTCTGACCCTGGGTACCTAGCAAGACCCATTAACCCCAACTTAAAGGAAAGTTGCTAGGGTGCAAGGGTTCGATCCAGAACGCAGTAGGTATCTGTTCGGTTAAATCGTGGGCTGTTTGGCCCCACGTTGCACTTTCAATTTGGCATACCTATGGTAGTTGCATTCTCTCCCCCGTCCCAAGCCCTGACCGACGACGAGCTTTATAACGTCCATGCCTACTGGCGCGCCTGTAACTATCTGGCGGTGGGCATGATCTATCTGAAAGACAACCCACTGCTGAAGGAACCCCTCAAGCCGGAGCACGTTAAACATCGACTGCTGGGGCACTGGGGCGCGTCTCCAGCCCTCAGCTTTACCTACGTCCACTGCAATCGGCTAATTAAAAAGTACGACCTGGATATGATTTTCGTGGCTGGCCCTGGCCACGGTGCGCCGGGGGTGCTTGGCCCGGTGTATTTGGAAGGCACCTATTCGGAGATCTATCCTGATAAGAGCGAAGACGCGGAGGGGATGCAGCGCTTTTTCAAGCAGTTTTCCTTCCCTGGTCACATCGGCAGCCACGTGACGCCGGAAACCCCTGGTTCCATCCATGAGGGCGGCGAACTGGGCTACAGTATTTCCCACGCCTACGGGGCGGTGCTGGATAACCCCGATCTGATCGTCACTTGCGTGGCGGGGGACGGTGAGGCAGAAACGGGGCCACTGGCCACATCGTGGCACTCCAACAAGTTTATCAATCCGGCCCGCGATGGGGCGGTGCTGCCGATTCTGAACCTGAACGGCTACAAGATTGCCAACCCTACGATTTTGTCCCGCATTTCCCACGACGAGCTCAATGCCCTGTTCTACGGCTATGGCTACACCCCCTACTTTGTGGAGGGTAGCGACCCCACCGACATGCACCAGAAAATGGCGGCGGTGATGGAGGAATGTGTCCTCAAAATCAAGGAAATTCAGCGAGAGGCCCGCATCAACGGCAATTTGGAACGCCCCCGCTGGCCGATGATTGTGCTGCGGTCGCCCAAGGGCTGGACGGGGCCACAGTATGTGGATGGCCACAAGGTGGAAGGCTTTTGGCGAGCGCACCAGGTACCCATGGGCGGCATGCACAGCAACCCCGAACACCTGCGCGACCTAGAAACCTGGATGCGCAGCTATGGGCCGGAGGAACTGTTTGATGAAAATGGCACCCTGCGCCCGGAGATCAAAGCCATGGCCCCGGCTGGCCCCCGCCGCATGAGTGCCAACCCCCACGCCAACGGCGGTTTGCTCCGCAAGGCGCTGAAAATGCCGAACTTCCGGGATTACGAAATTCCGGTGCCCCATCCCGGCAGCGTGGAGTTTGAAAACACCAAGGCCCTGGGCATCTTCATGCGCGACATCATGCGCGACAACTCCAAAAACTTCCGGCTGATGGGGCCAGACGAAACCGCCTCCAACCGCCTGCACCCGGTCTACGAAGTGACCAAAAAGGTGTGGATGGCGGAGTTTTTGCCGGAGGACATGGACGGCAGCGAACTCTCCCGCGAGGGCCGGGTGATGGAAATGCTGAGCGAACACACCCTACAAGGCTGGCTAGAGGGCTACCTGCTG
>CAZWNR010000370.1:0-4806 GCA_964635665.1 uncultured bacterium
TGCCGCTGGCCTCACACCGTTTCCAGACTTCGGCGATGCGGTGGTCGCGCGCAGCCTGGACAAACGAGCGTTCCATCGCCTTGACGGCACTGGTGTTGAGCAGCCGCGCCCCCGCGGGGTTGGGTCCCCGGAGGCTGCCCCACGGGGGGCTGAGCCACCGGAGGGTGTGCCACGGGGGGTTGTGCCACTGGAGACTGATCCGCAGGGGGTTGCGTTGTGGGTGGCTGAACGGGCGAAGAACTAGGAACGGCTGGTTGTCTAGTCGGCGCATTACTAGTAACATCCTGGGTTCCAGAGGCTGCGGAGCCACCCCGCGTGGTCACCACCGGCGAGACTCCCACCAAGTTACTGGTGGCGGATGTGACGCTACGGGGCCGCCCACCGGGCTGATTCTCGGCTACAACGGGGGACAACAGCCAGGGGGCGTCATCTGTGTTGCGGTTGTCGGGGGAAATGGCAACCGCAGCAGGGTTCAGCATGGTAGCTTCGGCGAAGCTACCTCCGTTCGCTAGGGCTTCTAGGGTTTCTGTTCTCACCAAATCGAGGTCTGGCCCTAGGGAAACCGTTGGGTCTGGGTTATTCAGTTCCAAGCCATCGGTGAGGGGGCTCGTGTCGTAGAAGGTGGGTAGATCGAAGTCTAAAATCTGCACCTGATTGTCCTGTATTAAGGCCATCTGCCCAGCATAAAGGGCATGTTCAGAAACACAGGACTCGGAACCATCGGCACAGCCTAGGGTAGTCGTCACCGTCATCGGCCCCGCCGGATTATTGGTGAGGGCCATCACAATGGTGAGATTACGGTCTTCAATGTGGCGCACCACCACCGCTGACCCCTGAATGCCGGTGATGGCGCTAGGGGTTTGAATAGTGCTACGGCCCCGTCCTGGGGGGATGAGCAGCAGCATGGTGCCGTTAGACAGGCGAAAGTTGCGGGTGTTGGGCAAAAACTGAAAGGTAGCTCGTTCTCCCACGCGGGCGAGGGATCCGTCGTTGAATCGAAGTTGCGCCTGGGACTGGGCCGCCGTGCGCAGGGTATCGCCAACTGCCATAAAGTCTCGACTACGGGCCACCCGTGCGGATCGCCCCCGAGGAATTAACTCTACGCGGTTGAGAATGGCTTCAATGTCGGCACGGGTGAGGGCAACATTCGCTTGGGCGGACCCTCCGGGCAGCCAGGTGAGCCCAGCAAGCACTAGGGAAGCCCCAAGGGTCATCCATCGGATAGGAGAGGCTGACGGTGGACGGTTGTTTATCATGGCTCTACGGCGAATCACGGCGTCCCAACTCAAACCAGACAATGGCCAGTGGCTCTGTGGTCCTCCTGAGGTCAATCTGTTTCAGACCTCCAGGTCTGACATGATTTTTCCGTTAAAACTCAAACAAGATTCTATAACTTTAATGTTACTTCACAAAGCGAATCCGTATTTCTACGGTTCCCCGTAGCTACCTTAGCCTATTTAGCCTAAATCTGCCCTAGCTCATCTCGCTCTGGGGACGGGAGAGATCGTTTGCCCTAGGGCGTGGCGGCTGGTGATCCGTCCGGGGTGGGGGCTGGAACACCCGTGGAGACTGGATCGGGCGGCGGCGGGGCAGCGCTGGTGGCTGGGGTCGCTTCGGCGGGGATTGGATTGGTGGGGATGGGCTCCGTGGGCGGCGGTGCCGTTGGTAACGCAGGCAGGGAGGGATCGGAATTCTCCGGCGGGTTGGGTAACTCTGGTAGCGGCGCAACGACCCCAGCCGGTAAGCTACTCGGCGACTGGGCTGGACTGGCGGATTGATTGAGGGGGATAGGTTGTAAAGCCTCCTGGCTAGCGTCTGTTAGGTCAGAAACATCTGACAGATCGTTAATGAGGCTGGGGTTGAGAATGGTGTCATTGGCGAAGGGGGCTTGCTGAACCACGGCACTCAGCAGTTGGGAACGCAGCAGGGCCACGGGATCTGAATTGGGGCTCTGGGTTGTGGAATAGACCGCTGGGGCCGATCCATCCAGGGCAAGCCCCATCACTAGACGACTGGTGCGGTAAAACTCCAGTAGGTCAAATTCGATAATCTCCAGCCCTTCTGCGCTGACTAGGGCCATTTGTCCGGCGTAGAGCACCCCCTCCTGCCCACTGGCCTTAAGGGTGATGGAGATGGGGCCGGTCTCGGCGTTAGCTAGGGCCATTACCAGGGTGAGGTCGCGGGAGGGCACATAGCGCACCACCACAGCGGTGTGATCTAGCCCTGTGAGGGCGTTGGGCGTTTCGATGGTGGTACGGCCTTGATTGGGTTGCGTAAAGATGAGGGTGGTTCCCTGGATGAGGCGTAGGGTACGGGTGCCTTGACGTACCTGTAGGGTAGCCTGTTCTCCAACCCGCACCAGCGATCCATCGCTGAGCCGGAGTTCGGCCTGGGAAACATCTTGGGTGCTGAGGGTATCGCCAGGACACAGGCAACTGTCTGGTTCAGCCCATCGCCGGGAGCCATCGGCGGACTGCATCTCCACCTGATTGCTCACGGATTGCACCTCAGCCCAGCGAAAGGGCACCTCGGCAAAAGCTGGGGCAACATAAACGGCTGGCCCCCATAGGGATCCAACCAGGGCTGACCAAGCAATGGATCGACCAAACATAGAACAACCGGTGGTAAGTGCGATGGTAAAAGCCGATCTGGCGACGGGATGGAGGGAACCCGTGATGGAAGCCACGATCAGCCCAAAAAGTGGACTCGGTGACGCTGTAACTCGGTGACGCTGTGAGGACGCTCCCCGGGGCAGAAGCACAAACACCATCCCAGAACCGATGGAATCGGGGGAACTAAGTCGGCCTGATTAGTTTCCATAGTAGGGTGACCTTCGGGAAACCTGAAAGCGGGTTAACCTAATTCCGACTGAAGTTCATAAAACTTTGATAAAGTGAGGCCTTCCTGGTTAGGAATACTGAGGTCGGTCAGTGATTCTACGGACTAGTGCGTCCACCCCTCAGATGTGATGGTGTTTGCCCCCCGCCCACGATGGTTCGTTCTTCCTCTCACCCTGATAGGTCTCGGTGGATTCATGGCGTGTGGATCCACAGCATGGGCCAATGGTGAGGAGTCGGAGATCGTGGCTCGTCCCCTCGTTCCAGCTACACCGCCTTCAGCGGTCATGACCCACCCATCAGACCTACGGGAAGAGCACATACTAGTAGACAGATCCGACTTAACAGACGTAGTAACAGACGCAGCGGATGGGGCGGAGGTCTCCCTAAGCCATCCAACCTCCGAGGCTGAGACCGATCCTGAGTCAGAGGTTAATCCTGAAGCAGGGGCCAATCCTGAACCAGAGGCTGATGCTGAACCAACGGATCTTGATGCACCAGACCTCACCTCGGAGGATTCGGAGGATTTAGACCTTTTTCGGGATCCTGAACTCGGTGTGATTCGGGTACGCAATCCCCTAGAGGATCCTGAACTGGGAATTTTACGCATTCGAGAGCAACCCGATCTACCCGTTGCCGCCGCCCCGCCCAAGGTTGCGTTCCTAACCGCCCGCTTTTCCTTGGTGAATAGCGATAACGTGCTGCTGGTGGTCAATGATGTGGGTGGACTGACGGGGGATACCTTCTATCGCCCCGCTGTAACCCTAGCGGCCTACCCCAGCCTTGGCCCCGAAACCGTTCTGATTGGCAGCCTTGATGTGGGGCTTCAGCGCTACACCAGCCAGCCCACCATTAACTACGACGACTGGCGCGTGCGTCTGGCCCTGCGCCAAGGACTATCGCCCCGATCCTATATTCAGGTGGGGGCAACCTACCAAGAACTGCTGCGGCCCGGAGGATCGCGCTTTCGCTTTTTCGATAATCGGGCCGTAGCCCTTACCCTAGGACGACGGGATCCCTTCACCCCTAACCTAGTGCTTGACAGCTTTTACCAGGTGCAGTGGAATGATGCCCGGTCTCGATCCCAGTCTGCGGGCGGCATTGTGGTAACGGATTTTAGCCGCTTGGGCCAAACGGCTGGGGTCTACCTGGGCTATACCCCATCCTCCCAATGGCACACCGGGCTGAGCTACCAGTTGAACCTGATTGACTACACCACCCAAGATCGCTACGACACCATCCAACAACTGCTAGGGCAAGTGGTCTATAGCATCACCCCACGGGTTAGGCTCAGCCTCTACGGTGGCTGGAGTTTTGGGCGTTCCTCCGATCCTCGCATCAACTTTAACGACACCATTTTGGGCCTTACCATAGACGCCACAGTGCCTCTGTTCTAGCCGATGGCGTGGCCGTCCGCGCAACTCAGGGAGCCAGCGTTAGATGAGGGCTTCCGTAACATTTATTTACAGGAAAGTTACAATAGAGCTGTCTTTCATTAACGGCGGGCAACGGCAATGGATGCAACCTGGCTAGATAGCAACTCCTGGCTGATTGAATTGGGCGGTCGGCGCATTCTCATCGACCCCTGGCTGGTGGGAGAGTTGGTGTTTGGTCAGCAGGCGTGGCTCTTCAAAGGCGAACATCCCCAGCCGCGATCTTTGCCGGACAAGGTTGACCTCATTTTGCTCAGCCAGGGTCTAGAGGATCACGCCCATCCGCCCACCCTCAAGGCGCTGGATAAGTCGATTCCCGTGGTGGGTTCCGCTAGTGCCGCCAAGGTGGCCCAGTCCCTCGGCTTTACCCAGGTGACGGCCCTTGCCCACGGAGAGCGCTTTACCCTGGCGGATAGCGTCACCATTCAAGCCGTCCCCGGTTCCCCCATTGGCCCCACCACCGTCGAAAACGGCTACATTCTGCGGGAGTCTGCCACGGGGAACTCCCTGTTCTACGAACCCCACGGCTGCCATGC
>CAZWNR010000371.1:0-4805 GCA_964635665.1 uncultured bacterium
CACCTGAAAACCCGTGCCGCCGTACCCTACCGAGACCCCACCCTACAAGACCGGGCTGACGCTATCCGCCAGCGCCGCCAGCGCGATCAGTCCCTGTCTTCCCTCGCGCCCACCTCCCAGTGGCGAAAACGTTGGCTGCCCAGCCCAGCCCCTTCCCTATCCCCAGAACGCTGAACCCTACCCCCTCTGCCTATGTCCCTCTTAAATTCTCCCTCTCCTCCTCCCCGGGTGCTCGTGGTGGATGACCACGCCCCCAGTCGTATGACGGCGGTGGCGCTGTTGTCCGTGGACGGCTATCAGGTTGAGCAGGCTGATTGTGGCCACAGCGCCCTGAGTCGCGTTGCCTACCATCCCCCCGATCTGATTGTGCTGGATGTGATGATGCCGGGAATTGACGGCTACGAAGTCTGTCGGCGGCTGAAGCGCAGCGATGCGACCCGACTGATTCCCATTATCTTTGTCACTGCCCTAGAGGATCGAGAAGCCCGCCTCAAGGGGATTGAGGCCGGAGGGGATGACTTTATTACCAAACCCTTCGATGCCCTGGAGCTTTCGGCGCGGGCCAGATCCCTGATCCACCAAAAGCGTCTGAACGAAGACCTCGACCATGCGGAAAAGGTGCTGTTCTCCATTGCCCGCACCATCGAAAGCCGTGATCCCAATACCGGCGATCACTGTGAGCGACTGGTCGCTTTGGCCCAGGAGTTTGGTCAATACCTGAAACTGCCTCCCCAGCCCCTGCGCAATTTAGCCTGGGCGGGGTATCTCCATGACATTGGCAAGGTGGGCATTCCCGATGCCATTCTGCTCAAGACGGGCCCCCTCACCCCAGAGGAACGGGCCACTATGGAACAGCATGTCGTGATCGGTGAATCGATCTGCCAACCCCTCCAGACCATGCGCGGCGTTGTTCCCATCATCCGACACCACCACGAACGCTGGAATGGCAGTGGCTACCCCGATGGCCTAGTGGGGGAGTCGATTCCTCGGTTGGCCCAAATTTTTCAGATTATTGATATCTTCGACGCGCTCACCCATGCCCGTCCCTATAAGCCGGCCCTGTCTGTAGATGCGTCCCTAGCTATCCTAGACCAGGAGGTAAAATCCGGCTGGCGCGATCCCATCCTCGTCGATCAGTTTGCGGCCTTCCTGGGCCAACGTCCTGTTTGGTTTACCCTAGAACCGGATCGCTCGTCGATGATGAGGGGGTGAAGTGGGTTACCCGCATCGTTCACCAGAGGGGGTGTCCTAGCCTTCACTTCATTGTGAACAAGCGCTAAACTCAATGGGCTAGGCGTTGCGCTTTGGGCGACAGCAATGCCAGACTCGTTGTCATGGGGATAAGTCGTCTACCTCAAATCAACGGCCAAGAGATCGCAGGCCGCGACTAAGCATGAGTGTATTGTTGCCCCTAAGACCTTACTGTTATGGATACTCAATCTAAAATTTACGTGGCGGGTTCCCGTGGGCTAGTGGGCAGCGCCATGGTGCGTGCCCTTCAAGCCCAGGGCTACCACAACCTAGTCTTGCCCACCAGCCAAGATTTGGATTTGCGGAACCAGGCTGCCGTCGATGCCTTTTTTGCCCAAGCACAGCCAGAATATGTTTTCCTTGCCGCCGCTAAGGTGGGCGGTATTCAGGCCAACAACACCTATCGGGCCGAATTTCTGTACGACAATTTGATGATCGAGGCCAACATCATCCACAGCGCCTACCGCCATGGGGTGAAAAAGCTGCTGTTTTTGGGGTCGTCCTGCATCTATCCCAAGCTGTGCCCCCAGCCGATGAAGGAAGACTACCTGCTGACGGGCTTTCTAGAACCTACCAACGAGCCCTACGCCATTGCCAAAATTGCGGGCCTGAAGCTCTGCGAAAACTACAGCCGCCAGTACGGCGTGAACTTTATCTCCGCGATGCCCACCAACCTCTATGGCATCAACGACAACTTCCATCTGGCCAATTCCCACGTGCTGCCAGCCCTGATGCGGAAGTTTCACGAGGCCAAGCTTGAGAATCAGCCCACGGTGACCGTGTGGGGCACGGGCACCCCCCTGCGCGAATTTCTCTACGTAGACGATCTGGCCGATGCCCTGGTGTTTTTGATGAACACCTACAATCAGGTGGACTTTGTCAACGTGGGTACCGGCCAGGAGGTGTCTATCAAAGAACTAGCCCTCACCCTCAAAGCCGTGGTGGGCTATGAGGGCGACCTCGTGTTTGACACCACTAAACCCGACGGCACTCCCCGCAAGCTCCTCGATGTCTCTCGCCTAGAGGCGGCGGGCTGGCAGGCCAAAACCGACCTCAAAACGGGTATCGAACAAACCTACGCCTGGTTTGTCAGCCACTACGACACCCTGCGCCGATAAGCGGGGGAGCTACGCCAAACTGAGCTGACCGACTTAGTACTGCATGAGAGCGGTAATGGGCACGTCGGGCAATTTGGCGCGACCCTCTAGGGCCAGCAATTCAATCACGAAGCCAAAGCCCACCACCGTACTGCCCACTTTTTCTACCAGATCGTAGGTGGCGGCGGCGGTTCCCCCCGTGGCAATCAAATCGTCCACAATCAAAACGCGGCTGCCCGTTGGAAACGCATCCTGGTGCAGTTCTAGGGAGTCGCTGCCATACTCCAAGTCGTAGGAGGCGGAATGGACAGCGGCGGGGAGTTTACCCGGTTTACGCACGGGAGCAAAGCCGACACCCATTTTATAGGCCAAGGGCATGCCAAAAATGAACCCCCGTGACTCGATGCCCACGATGTAGTCAGGCTGGTAGTCGGAAACCTGTTCTGCAAAGGCATCAATGCTGTACTGCAAAGCATCGGGATTCGACAGCAGCGGGGTGATATCGCGAAACAGGATACCCGGCTTGGGGAAGTCGGGTATATCACGAACGTGGGCTTTCAAATCCATAACGGTAAAGGGCAAAGGCCGTTGCTATGCTATCACCGCCCTGGCCTAGATCAAGCTTGGACACCAGGACGCATTTAGAAATCAAGCATCCTGGTGTCTAACCACGCCCTATTGCGGCAGGGCCAGGGCCGGATCGGCAACCTTGCGAGTAATCCTTGCACCGAGGCCGCGCAGCTTTCCTTCGAGGTTGTCGTAGCCCCGATCCAGGTGTTGCAGCCCTTGGATCACCGTGGTGCCCTCGGCAGCTAGCCCCGCCAGGACTAAAGCCGCCGATGCCCGCAAATCCGTGGCCAACACCGGAGCGCCCGACAAACGGTGAACCCCCTTGATGATGGCGCAGTTGCCGTTGAGGCGAATATCGGCCCCCATGCGGTTGAGTTCCGCCACATGGCGCAGGCGGTTTTCAAACACCGTTTCGGTGATCAGGCTGTTGCCATCGCACAGGGCCATCAGCGCCATAAACTGGGCCTGCATATCCGTGGGGAACCCAGGGAACGGCCCGGTTTGAATATCCACCGGGGCAATCACATCCCCAGGAATGTAGCGCACCCGGCTGGGGCCATCGACCACAACCTGGCCGCCCACTTCCTGTAGTTTGGCAATCACCGCTGTCAGGTGTTCAGGAATCACCGGAGATAGGCTGATTTCGGAGCGGGTAATGGCGGCGGCCACTAGGAAGGTACCCGCTTCGATGCGGTCGGGGATAATGCCGTAGTCGGTGGTGTGGAGGCTAGGCACGCCCACAATGGTGATGGTGTTGGTGCCTGCGCCCCGAATTTTAGCCCCCATGGCCCGACAGAAGTTGGCCAGATCCGTCACTTCCGGTTCCTGGGCCGCGTTTTCAATGATGGTTTCCCCATCGGCCAGGGTAGCTGCCATCATCAGGGTTTCGGTGGCCCCTACACTGGGGTAATCCAGGTAAATTTTGGCTCCCTTCAGGCGCTTGCCGCTACCGGGGATGTAGGCATTTACTGTGCCGTGGTCAATATGCACATCGGCTCCCATGGCCTGGAGACCGCGCACATGCAGTTCCACCGGACGGGCTCCAATGGCACAGCCACCGGGCAGGGGTACCCTAGCCACTCCCATCCGGGCGAGCAGAGGCCCAATAACAAAAAAACTGGCCCGCAGACGGCTGACCAGATCGTAGGGGGCCTTGGTTGAAGAAATGGAGCTAGGGTCAATGTCAAGGGCGTCGCCGTCTCGGTGAATGGAAACGCCAAGGGCCGTTAACACCTCGCCCATGCGTTCAATATCCACCAGGTTGGGGATGTTGCGTAGGCGGCAGGGTTGGGAACAGAGCAACGTTCCGGCCATCACCACCAGGGCCGAATTTTTGGCCCCGCTGATGGAGACATGCCCCGAGAGAGGTGTACTGCCCGCAATCTCCAGCACGGCGTTGTCGGCCTCTGCGGTGGCTAGGGGGTTGGACAATCCAAGAGAAGTAACGATAGCGGTATCCTCCACGGCGCTTAACTCTATCATTTCCCGAATTTTCGTCTAGATCTTACCCGAAATCTTTTTTTTGACTAGGGGGAGAATCAAAACCAGGTGAGATGCACAAGGCCACATCAGAATAGCCGATTCCTTCAAATAACGAAATCTTTTTTTGCAGGGGTTGACTCTAGAACAAACCTAGGGCATAGTTGTAAATCGCGACGCAAATGCGACGCATCCGCGCGGAACTGGCGGAATTGGTAGACGCGCTAGGTTCAGGTCCTAGTGTTAGCAATAACATCCGGGTTCAAGTCCCGGGTTCCGCATTCAAGCTAGGTCGATGTAAGTGCCGACCTTCTGACCAAAGAGGTCAATCTTAAAGCCCATGTTGACGAGCCTGCAAAATGCCCTGGTGAAAGAGACCCGTAAGCTTCACCAGGGCAAGTTCAGGCG
>CAZWNR010000372.1:0-4799 GCA_964635665.1 uncultured bacterium
GGCGGGAGGGATCGGCTCGGTAGAATCGATCAAAAATGTGGGGTAAATCCTTGGGGCTAAAGCCCGTGCCGCTGTCCATAACATCCAGGGAAAAGGCGGCTTCTCCAGCGGATGGGTTAGAGGCCCCAGGGGTGAGGCGGAGGTAGATGGCTGCGCCGGTGGGGCTATGTTTAATCGCGTTGTCTATCAAGTTCAGCAAAACCCGATGGAACAGGGTTTCATCGAGGGGTACCCGGTATTCGCAAGGCCCCTGGTAGTCGAGGCTGAGATCTTTAACCTGGGCCAGGGGTTCTAGACTGTGCCAAGCCGACTGAATCAGGGAAGGCAGATCTACCGATCTTAGGGTTAACCCCTGGAACTGGCTGCCCTGCAATCGGCTGAGATTGAGCAGATCTTCCACTAAATTACTGAGGCGGATGGTCTCGTTAATCAGCCGATCCAGCCAAATTTTGAGGGATGGATCGACTCTGGGCTGGAGGGTTTCGGCGACCAAACGAATGGAGGTGAGGGGTGTTTTAAGCTCGTGGGCCACATCGGAGGTCCATCGATCCCGCTGCTGCACCAACAGCGCTGCCTCCTGACGATTCTCCAAAAAAACCCCCACCTCTCGACCGCTAAGGGGTAGGGCATAGCCCCGTAGGGGATAGGTGGGTTTCTCCTTGGGATGGAGGGGGTCTGGGGAAATTTGGTAGAGCATCCATTCCCGCTGGCAGGGCTGTTGCCGATCCCGTGCCTCATCTATGAGGGCATCTAGCTCGTAGGATCGAGCTACCTCCAGCAACAGTCGCCGTTGCCGCAGTGGCCCCGCCAGGGGTTGGCTGATGTGCAACAGCCGTGTGGCTTCCTCATTGCACCAAATCAACTGATTTTCTTCATCCACCTGTAAGTAGCCCACGGGGGCAACGCGCAGAACGCTCTCCAACGTGTCGCGGCTGGTGCCCAGCAGATCGATTTTCTCCTGCTGTTCAGGGTGGGCCGCCACCAGTTGCTCAATGCGCCCCAGGGCCACCGTCCAGGATGGGGTACGGAGTAGGGCCAAAATACGCCGCTGCCGATCCCGCTGCCGAAGGCATGACCATACCAGCAGTAAAACGCCCGTTAAAAGGCCCAGAAAATACCAAAGAACCGCCACAGTCAAAGGGTGAATAAGGGCCAAGCCATCCCAAAGCAGCCCCCGTACGAAGGCCCTTGGAACTGTACCGCCAAGTCATACCGCCAAGGAGGATGCCTTCAAGCCTATCGCAAAAAAAGCACCCCCTGGGGAGTGCTTGAACGAGATACTGCGAGCGACCTCAAGATTTTCAGTCTAGGAGGTCATGGAAAGTAGCCGCATTAAGACCTAGCGAACTACAGCCCCTCGGTACTTTAGGCCTTGGGCATGGTCAACCTTGACCCCCTCGGCAAGATGGCGAGTGGCCACGGCACCGCGATAGTGACCGATCACTTCGTCAGATACGGCAACCGCTGATTGAACCGGATTGTAGGAAACACCACGATACATTAGGGACATAGTTCGCCTCTCCTTAAAGGAATTGAAGGGAATAAACAGAGGCGCGTTCCTTCGAGCTAAGCTCTACTTCCGTCTCTGAAATTAGAGATGAACGATGGTTTCTGTATTTATTGTTACCGTTTACCCGGAGTCTGTCAAGGCTTAATGTCAGGAAATAAGAAGAATCCCGCTGGCGAAGGCCCTTTCCCGCCGATGTGCCAACCATGGATCCCCCCTAGCGCTAGGTTGAGCAATGCACGGCCCTATTCCCCCCCATCGGTTTTTCCCTTACCTCACCTGGACGGAGATTGAGGCCATGCCCCAGCGCGACCAGGTGGTGATTGTGCAACCCATCGGAGCGATTGAACAGCACGGCCCCCACCTGCCCCTGGTGGTGGATAGCGCCATTGCTACCACTGTCCTAGGGTATGCCCTAGGACAACTAGACCCAGCCATTCCAGCCTACGCTTTACCTCCCCTGTGCTACGGCAAATCCAATGAACATTGGCACTTTCCGGGCACCATCACCCTCTCAGCGGAAACCCTGCTCCGGGTGCTTACCGAAGTGGCCGAAAGCGTTTATCGGGCGGGATTTCGCAAGTTTGTGCTGATCAATGCCCATGGTGGCCAGCCCCAGGTGTTGGAGATTGCCGCCCGTGATCTGCACCTGGCCCACCCTGATCTAATGGTGTTTCCGCTGTTTGTGTGGGCAGTGCCTAACGCCGCAGGGGACTTGCTCACCCCCAAGGAGCTAGAGCTAGGCATTCACGCTGGAGATGCCGAAACCAGCCTAATGCTGTCGATTTTGCCCGATCAGGTGCGGATGGAAAAGGCCCAGGCCGAATTTCCCCAGCATCTGCCCACCCATACCTGGCTCACCATGGAAGGGGCCCTCCCCTTCGCCTGGGTTACGCAGGATCTTAGCCAGAGCGGTGTCCTCGGCGATCCCACCGTGGCCACCACCGACAAAGGAGACCAGATCCTAGCCTCCCTCGTCCAGGGCTGGGTCAAGGTGCTGGAGGATATCTACGCCTTTCAGCAGCCTTGCCAGCGGGGTGGCGGGGTGCTGCCACTGAAAAGTGAACCAAACCTAGGAGGCGAGTAGACTCATCTGCACGCTTTGATGAGCCACCATGCACCAGCGGGGAATTGGAGGTAGCCAAGCAGGCTTTCGTAACCTAGCCTTCTCCATGGGGACTTGACCAACAGGCTTAAAGTTGCACAATATCCAACCGGGAAGTCATGAGACGATCCATCCAAGCCGCTAGGAAGGTACGGTTGGCGGATTGTTCTTGGGGATTGGTGGTATCTGCGTCATGGGGCAATAGTCCTTGCAGGGAGGCACTGGTGACGCAGAACATGGATTTTTGGAAGCTTTGGCAGATTTTCACCCGCACATCGTCTAGGCCGCGACCATGGGCCAGGTAGAATTCGGTCAAATAGTCCGGCAGGAAGTGACGCATGTCCTGCATTAGCAGGGTGGGGGGAATACCGGCACCGCCCACGGGGATGGGATCGGCGTAGAGGGCACCGTACTGGAATCGGCCCTGTTCGGCGGGAATTTGATCGGCCTGGGCATTGTAGGACACCGTTCCCAGGAAGGGCGCACCCCGGAAAAAAACGGCCTCCACGTAGGGCACGGCCACGTCCATCAAAAAAGTTAGCCCAGCGGATTTGGGCATCAGATCGTAGGTTTGGCCGTTGATGTCAACGCTGTAGGTGATGGGGTTGCTGGCGGCGGCGACTAGGCCCGCTTTGATGAAGGCAACCACTTCGGGAATGGTCTTCACCGTTCCGGCATCGTAGGCGTCGGATAGGTCGATGAAGAGATCGCTCATCACCCGCCAAAATTGGCCGAGGGCGCTGTAGTAGGCGAGCTGGCGGACTTGCTCAGGGAGGAACTCTGGAAATACGGCGTTGATGCTGCGAACAAGGGGATTGGCCTTGGTTTTGGCGGTGGTAGCCTTGCGGCAGAGGGCTAGGAATTCCTCGGAATCTAGATACTCGTCCATTTTGCCGCCGCCGTGCCAGAGCATGGCCTTCATGCAGTATTCGGCGTACTCAAAGTTGATGCGGTCGTGCCACCAGTGCTTGAGTAACTTCCCAAGGGATACCTCGCCATTGAAGTATTTGAAGAAGGGAAACAGCACTAAAAACTGGTGGTCGGCGATGTAAATCAGGTTTTTGGAGTAGGCATCCAGCACTACCCCATAGCTTTTGAGGATGCCCACCACCTCCAGCACGTTAGTCTCCGAGTCAGGCAGCAGGGCATCCGCCGACAATAGGCGATCAATAAACGGCTCTAGGGGGTGAACCGATGCGGGTTTGGGGAGAGTGTGGGTCATGGCTGCACGGTCTCGATAGGGCTGTCGGCAAGGGTTGTGATGGGTGAATTGACCATCAGGGAGTCAACCATCGGAGAATCAACCACCAGGGTATCGGCCACCAGCGACTTGTTCAGGGGAGTCCGCCGTAGGGTGCTGGTCTGAACAAAGCCTTGGTAGGGCTCGTGGAGGACGAGGGTGGTATGCTCGCTCCAGCGGGCCATCCAGTTGGGCTGAAGGCCAAAGGCGATGATCAGGCTGGCCAGGGCGAGGGCGGGGAGTCGGTCTCGCCAAGTGACGCTGGGTAGATCAACATCCAACTGGGGCGATGTGCTGGGGGGAGCTACCGCCAACCGTCCAAAGAAGGCCCGATTCACCAGCAGCAGGAAGTAGACCGCCGTAAGACCCGATCCCACCATGCAGAGCAAGGTTTGTACCGGGAAAATCAGGAAACTGCCGCGAAACACCAGAAATTCTGAGATAAAGCCCACCATACCGGGGATTCCGGCGCTGGCCATCACCCCCAAAATCATCAGGGAACCGACAAAGGGCAAGCCCCGCTCTGGGTTGAGCAAGCCGCGCAGCACGGTTAGATCGCGGGTGCCCGTGGTGTGGTAGACCACCCCCACCAGCAAAAACAGTAGCCCCGAAATCAGCCCGTGGCTCACCATCTGGAACACAGTACCCACAATGCTGAGGGGGGTCGAAGCCGCCGCCGCGAGTAGCACATAGCCCATGTGGCCGATGGAACTGTAGGCCACCATTTTCTTCATGTCCGTCTGGGCAATGGCCGCCAGGGAACCATAGAGTACGCTCACCACCGCCCAGGTGGCCATCACTGGAGCCAGGGCCATCCAGGCATCGGGGAAGAGGCCCAGGCCAAACCGCACCAGGCCGTAGGTGCCCAACTTCAGCAGCACCCCCGCCAGCAGCACCGAAACCGGAGTCGAAGCCTCCACGTGGGCATCGGGCAACCAAGTATGAAA
>CAZWNR010000373.1:0-4795 GCA_964635665.1 uncultured bacterium
CACCCGAGCCCTCCACCAACTGCGACAGGCTATCGGCGGGGGGGGCAACCTCGATAGCCTCAGCCTCCCCCGGTTGGTCATCATGGGGGGGCGAATCCGCCAGGGCGGCCCAGTCCTGGGGATCTGGAGGGGAGGAGAAGAGGGGGGAGGCATCGGCGGAATCCCCTCGCCCTTCAGCCATGGCCCTCGGTAGATTGGTCAGGGGCTGGGGGGCGTTGTCGCCAAAGAGGGTTTGATAGAGGTCGTCAAGCTCCTCGGTGGCTTCCGAACCAGCGGCTTCTGGGTCGGTGGATTCTGAGGGGGCCAGGCTTGAATCGACCTCCGCCTCTGGGGTGATGGGTACCGATACCGAGGATCGGGGATCCGGCGCGGCCACGTCCAACTGCGCTAACACCTGTAGGGCGTCGGCGGGGGGGGGCATATCGATGGAGGTGAGGGGTGGAGTCAGGGCTGGGGGAGGGCCAGCTTCATCCCCATCTAGCCGCAACTGCGAGATTTCCTCGTCAATTTGCAGCAGCGTCACCTCATCATCGTCAAAGTCTAGGTCTAGATCGAGCCCCTCAATGTCGAAATCCTCATCCTCGGTTTGCGGGGCAATAGCGGCGGGTTCCGGTGGGGCCGGGGGCTGCTCGGCATTGGGTAACCCCGGAGGCGATCCAGGCCGCCTCGGCGCATCGAGGTAGGCGAGGGCTTCCTGGTTCATGCGCTGGGCCACATGGTTGACCAAGGCGCTAAACATCATCTCACCCTGCTGGCCCAGGGTGTGCATTTTGTTCAAGCCCTGGTTGAGGGAGTCTTGATAGCTATACACACTCTGTTGCAGGGCGTCGAACACCGCCCGCAGCGACAGATCGAGGTTGCGAATCAGGTCGTCGGTTTGGGACTGAATTTGCTGGAGGTAGGCAAGCCGCTGGGTGGGCGAGAGAGACTCTAGACCCATGGCGGTGGCCTGGGTGTCGGCGGACGCTTCACTGAGCAGATAATTATTGGCCACGGAGGTTTCAAGGCGGCGCACCGCCTGTTCCACCTGCCCTGCCAGATGGGCCTCCAGGTGTTGGGTGAGTTCGCTGAGGGTGTCTTCCCAGCCGCCTGGGGATAGCCGTGGATTGACCTGGGCGGACTCTAGGCGCTGCTGCTGGAGTTGCTGCACCTCCCGCAGCAGGGTTTCTCGCTGCTGACGCAGGGCGGCCACCTCATTTTGCAGCGGCGTTAGAATTTGTAGGGTTTGCCCCCGCAGATACTGCATTTCCTGGAGCAGAGCATTGAGCACTTGGCTGGCCGCTTGGCTGGTGCTGTCCCCCGGCAGAGCAACGGCGGGTTGTCCCTCCGCGCTCTTGGGATCGGCCTGCATTTGGGCCAAACAGGCACGGGCCTTGGCCAAGAGCTGTCGTTGCTGCTGGGTAGCGCTTGACATTACCCAAGGAAGCTTCGGTGCCGCCTCCCCCAGGGTTGCGTCAATCTCAGCGATCAAGTCCTCTAGTTGTTGCCGCTGCACAGTCACGTCCCTATCCCTTTCCCCAATTATTGCCAAAGTGTATGCCAGTCGGTCTGAAAAATCACCTGCCCGCCCGCTACGTTAAGTTCGATGTCTTCCTCAGCGTGCCGTTTCCCCAGGCTTGGAATGGTATATTAGGTTCCCCGGTCTTTGTCGAACTCCATCAGAGTTTAGGGTGCCCTCAGCGAGACCATCATTTGCCTATATCTTTGACCCGTTCGATCATTAAAATTAGGACTCTGGCTGTAGCATAGCGACAGTAGAGCCCAAGCTAACGGGTTTCGTTACCAGACTAGACAATTGTTTAGCGTTGGAGTGCTCAATGGATGCTCGCTACGGCCATCGGGATGCCCAGGACGACCTTCAGCTCATTCGTTCAGCGCTGATCTTCAAAGATTTACCCGACGAGGCCGTGGCCCAGGCGACGAGTCATGTGGTATCGCGCCGCCATCCGGCTAATCAGGTGATTTTGCTAGAAAATGATTGGGGCAACTCCGTCTACTTCATTCTGGATGGTTGGGTCAAAATTCGCACCTACAACCTCGATGGGAAAGAGGTGACGCTTAACATTTTGGGTCGGGGGGAACTCTTTGGAGAAATGGCCCCCCTGGAGGAAGTGCCCCGATCCACCGATGTGATTACCCTGGTACCTACGGTGATTGGCAGTATGCCCGCCAGTGACTTTGTGCATTTGCTCCACACCCAACCCGTCGCCGGAATTCGGCTGGCCCAGCTTATGGCCCGACGGCTGCGCCAGGTAAACCGACGGCTGCGGCTGCGGGAGTCGGACAGTACCTCACGGGTGGCGGATATCATCCTCTTTTTGGCGGATGGCCAGGGCAAAAGCGGCCAGGGTGGCCTAGAAATCCCCAATCTGCCCCACCGCGAACTCAGTAGCCTTAGTGGCCTCGCCCGCGAGACGGTGACCCGTGTGCTGAGTAAGCTAGAGAAGAAAGGGCTCATTGTTCGGGATAAAGACCTCATGGTCATTCCAGATATCAACGCCCTGGAAAAGCTACTCGTCTAGGTATCCATGAGTTCCCCCGTGCCCCATTCCGCTGGCCCCAACGGCTCACCGTCCGCTGCCCCTGGTTCTTCTCCGGAGTCCGAGGCCAATTTTGACGATCTCGATACCTACCTAGACTATCGGGCCACCGCCAGTGACACCGGAGCCTGGCGACCCCCCACCGATCATCGCCACAAAGCAGGCCCCCTGGTGATGGTAGAAACGGCTTTTTTGGCCAGCACCGCCGCCCTGATCTGGCTGGTGAACACCTACTTTCCCCCCGGCCCCATTCTGCGGATTCTGTTCCCGTTACCCATGGCCCTGGTCTATCTGCGCTGGGGGCCGAGGGCAGCCTGGATGTCGGCCCTGGTGTCGGGGCTGCTGCTGTCGGTGCTGATGGGGCCACCCCGGAGTCTGTTGTTCTTGATTCCCTACGCCCTGATGGGGGTGCAATTGGGCTTTACCTGGGTGCGGGGGGCCAACTGGTATGTATCCATTGCGGCGGGAACATTCCTGGGTTCTTTAGGCTTCTTCTTTCGTCTGTGGCTGATGTCGGTGCTGATTGGCGAAGACCTCTGGATTTACCTCACCACCCAAGTTACCCAAATGCTGAACTGGGGGTTAGAAAAGCTGGTGAATTTTGGGATTCTAGATATCGGTGTCCTAGGGCAGGCCAACGTGGAAGCCATCCAAATCCTCGCCCTGGTGATGGTGCTACTGAGCAATGTGGTGTATCTGTTCACCGTGCACCTGGCGGCTTGGCTGCTGTTAGAACGCCTAGGAGCCAAAATTCCCGAACCGCCCGCCTGGGTACAAGACCTTCTAACCGATTAACCTCCAGATCCCAGGGGTTTAGACGGGCGATGCGGGGGGCTGAGCCTACCAACAGTAAAACCCTGGGATCTGGGCCACACACCTCTAGATCCTAGGCTTCTGCGTAGATCCTAAGGCTCACAGTCCAGCCACGGGAGAACCCTGGGATCTTTCCGATCAGAGGAGATCTTTCACACCGTATCGACGCAGTAGGCAACACCGATGATTACCGTCCATAGCGACCCCCAGCGGGCAACCCCTTGGCTTCAGCGGGTGTGGGGTCAGCGTCCGGCCTTGGCCTTGGTGCTGGGCTTTACCGAAACGGGCCTGATTCCGGGCATTTCTGCCGCTGGGGCCACCCCAGCAGATCGCCGTACCACCGCCCTCGCCGATGCGGAATGGATGGTGAACGGCCCCCAATCGCAGCCCACCTTTCCCTTACCTCCGCTCCATGCGGGCGCTTCCCCGGCCCTAATTTCGCGGGCGGTGGTGGCGGGTCAAGGAACTCCCCTCACCCTGTTCAACGCCGGACTGCCCCAGCCACCCACCGTCGCCCATCACGATCTGGGTGGGCAACCCGCCCAATGCCTCACCACAGGCCAAGCCCTATCCCTTGAAACCGTAAAGCATCTGTTCCAGGAGGGTTTGCACTGGGGTGAAACCCTAGCGGCTGATTCCACGACGGACTACCTACTGCTGGCGGAATGCGTCGTGGGCGGCACCACCACCGCCTTAGCTCTGCTGCAAGGGTTAGGCATTGACGCCATGGATCGGGTCAACAGCAGCCACCCCATCTGTAACCACGACCAAAAACGGGACATTGTCCAGCAAGGACTTGCCCAAGCCCGTCAGCGCTGGAGAAAAGCGGATCCTCATCCCCTAGCAGTCGTGGCGTCCCTGGGCGACCCAATGCAGCCCGTGGTGGCGGGGATGGCTCTCGCCGCTAGCCGCACCCAGCCCGTGATGCTGGCTGGAGGCACCCAAATGTTAGCGGTCTATGCCCTGATGACGGCCTTGGCTCAGGCTGATACCTTGCCCTGGAATCCCGAAAATGTCGTTGTTGGCACTACTCGCTGGGTCGCTGCGGATCCTACGGGCGACACCGTTGGCTTAGCCCAGGTCATCAATGCCTGTTTGCTAGCAACGGACTTGTCCTTTGCCGACTCGCGCTTTGCCGCCCTGCGTGCCTACGAACAGGGCTTTGTCAAAGAAGGCGTGGGAGCCGGAGCCTGCGCCATCGCCGCCACCCTTTACCAAAACTGGGGACAGTCGGAACTGCTGGCTGCCATCGAGCGAGAGCTTGCCCAAAAGGTTGAAATTGAAGGTCAGGCGCTACTGCCAGAAGGGACAGGTTAGCAGATCCTCCAGATCAGAACTGAGGGGCCAGCGGTCGGGGAAGGACACCTTAGCGTAGTCCTCCCGCACTTCAGAGAGGGCCATGGCGTAGGCGTCCTCTAGGGTATGGGTGGCATAGCTCATCA
>CAZWNR010000374.1:0-4775 GCA_964635665.1 uncultured bacterium
ATGCGGCTGGGCAGGTCAGTCAGACCAATGATGGTGACGCCGTGGTGGGTGATGATGGCTCCCGGCTGGGTCACTTCGCAGTTGCCGCCCTGTTCTGCGGCCATATCCACGACGATTGACCCCGGTTTCATGCTTTCCACCATGGCTTGGGTGATCAACAGGGGCGCTTTTTTGCCGGGGATCAGCGCCGTGGTGATGATGATATCCACCTCGCGGGCCTGCTGGGCAAACAGGGCCATCTCGGCGGCGATGAAGGCTTGGCTCATCACCTTGGCGTAGCCGCCTTCCCCGGTGCCGTCCTCTTGGAAGTGCAGTTCCAAAAATTCGGCCCCCATGCTCTGCACCTGTTCCTTCACGGCAGGGCGGGTATCAAAGGCTTTCACCACGGCCCCCAGCCCTCGTGCGGTGCCGATGGCCGCCAGCCCGGCCACGCCTGCGCCGATAATCAACACCTTGGCCGGAGGGGTTTTGCCCGCCGCCGTGATTTGTCCGGTAAAGCAGCGGCCAAACTGGTTGGCCGCCTCCACTACCGCCCGGTATCCAGCAATGTTGGCCATGGAACTCAGGGCATCCAGCTTTTGGGCTCGGGTGATGCGGGGAACAGAATCCATCGCCAGCACCGTGCCGCCCTGGTGGGCCAGTTTCTCCATCAATTCGGGGTTTTGGGCGGGCCAGATAAAGCTAATCAGGGTGCCTTCGGGACGGAGAAGATCGGCTTCGTGGCAGTCTAAGTCGGGGTGCCACTGGGGCGCACGCACTTTGAGGACAATATCCGCCGTTTGCCACAAACTGCGGGCATCGGGCAGAATTCGGCAACCCACCGATTCGTAAGCTTCATCGCTAAAACTGGCGGCGGCTCCAGCCTGGGATTCGACTAACACTTCAAACCCTAGCTTTTGCAGCTTTTTGGCTGTATCTGGAGTAGCGGAAACGCGCTGCTCTCCAGCAAAAATTTCCTTCGGAATCCCCACTGTCATCCCCGTGGGTTTAGTGGCAACAGCGTCCGCCGTCATAGATTCAATCGGGGTGGCAATTGTCATAGGTATGTATCCTTAATTTCGATTCCTGAAGGGCAAGCATCGTACAGAGACGATGGCGCGAACAACACAAAACTTAATCCGGCAAGATCGGCAGAACGTGAGCATCAATCCTAGCTAGGGTCACAGAAAATGTGGATTTCAATGCTTAAGACAATCCGCATTTCAAGGATGAATGTCTAAATATCGTTTGTTATCTAGGGCATCTAGGCTAGAAACCTATAAACCTTATGATTTCCTTAAAGACGGGTGCTTCTCCCAGGCGATATCCACTATTAAACTGAGAAAAATGTATCCTCTGAATACTTCGCCAATGCAGTCAAGATCTGCCATTTAAGGCAATCTTGATAATTCACAAAACGCAATCAAAAGCTGAAGCTTCACTATCTGGATAGTAGAAGTAATAGGCGGTAATGGGTAGGAAACTTCAAGAATGTTTTATTTGTCCGCAAATAATTACAGACCTCCGTTGTCGCCAATCGAAGGTCTACGAACGAACTGGATGCTACTAGGCTGAATACCTGACCCGTTTCCAGCGTAGGTTGGGTGCAGCGAAGCGGAACCCAACCCTCGCCGAGGATTTAGGGTTTGTTGGGTTTTGCCATCGCGCCACCCAATCTACGAGATATCAAGGACCAGCATTGGCGCAGTCGGGTTAGGCCAGCCAAGGTTTACGGGGCCAGCCAAGCTTAGACCTCTAGGGACGTCTGTTCCCGAATTTGGGCGATTAAATCCCCAAGACCGTAGGGATTGATCCGGTAGCTGAGGGGATGGGCGATCAGCCGGGCGGTGCTGTGGTAGAGCACCTCAAGTTCCGTGAGGTTGTTTTCCCGCAGGGTTTTGCCCGTAGACACCAAGTCCACGATGGCCTCGGACATTCCCGTGATGGGGCCAAGCTCTACTGAACCGGAGAGGGGCACGATGTCCACGGGCAGGTCAAGGCTCTGAAAATAGTCCTGGGCGCAGTGAACAAACTTGGAGGCAATGCGGCTGTGGGCCGGAATGTCCAGGGCCGAACGGTAGGGGCTGTCGGCTTTAACCGCCACGGAAAGCCGACAGCCGCCGAAGCCGAGATCCGCCAAATTAGCCACGGTGGGCTGTTTTTCCCGCAGCACGTCGTAGCCCACAATGCCCAACTGCGCCTGACCATACTCCACATACACGGGCACATCCTGCGCCCGCACCAGCAGCGCTCGGGCTCGTCCGGTGGGGTCGAGGATTTGCAGTTGGCGGTTGGCCTTGTCTTGGAACAGGCTAAAATCTAGACCCACTCGCTGAAACAGATGAATGCTGTCGCCGAGGAGGGCACCCTTGGGCAAGGCAATGGTAAGCATAGGTCGAGTAGTCGGTGGCCTTTGCTATCTTACCCCCCATTCCAGGGGCTATCCCTCATCCCGCTTGTATCTCTACTTACCAAACCCTATCCGCCCGGGGCAACACCCGCTAGGATGGAACCGGATAGATGGGGTGTAACCGTTGAGAATCATGGGTTCTGGGAGTAAGACCTACAGTATTATTGGCTGGCGCGAGTGGGTGGCGTTACCGACTCTAGGGGTGCCCGCCATCAAGGCTAAGGTGGATACCGGGGCGCGATCCTCGGCCCTCCACGCCTTTGACTTAGAACGTTTTGACCGTAATGGCGCAACCATGGTGCGGTTCCAAGCCCATCCTATTCAGCGCGATGATCAGTACATCATCTCCGTGGAGGCGGTGTTGCTGGAGGAGCGCTGGGTACGTAACTCTGGTGGACAGGAGGAACTGCGTCCGGTGATCGAAACCACGGTGCAGGTGGGGACGCAGATTTGGCCCATTGAGCTGACGCTCACCAACCGCGACGTAATGGGGTTTCGCCTCTTGCTGGGGCGACAGGCGGTGCGGCGACGATACCTGGTTGATCCAGGGCACTCCTACCTGCAGCCCCTACCAACCTCCTCCTAGCGTTCAACCTCGGTCTTGGTTTATCCGTTTTTATCTTGTCTGCCTGTTAACGATCCTTAGGCTCGCTATGAAGATTGTGATTTTATCTAGGGACGCCTCCCTCTATTCCACTCGGCGGTTGAAGGAGGCTGGCGAAGCGCGGGGCCACGAAATGCAGGTGATTGACCACATGCGCTGCTACATGAACATCACCTCTCACAAACCCACGGTGCTCTACCAAGGCAAGCCCCTAGAGGGCGTAGATGCCGTGATCCCCCGCATTGGGGCGTCGAATACGTTCTATGGCACGGCGGTGGTGCGCCAGTTTGAGGTGATGGGGGTGTTTACTGCCAATACCTCCATGGCGATCTCACGTTCGCGGGACAAGCTGCGATCTTTGCAAATTATGGCCCGTCGAGGCATTGGCTTACCCGTCACTGGCTTTGCCCATTCCACCAAAGACATCGATGGTTTAGTGGACATCGTCGGCGGTGCGCCCTTGGTCATCAAATTGCTAGAAGGAACCCAAGGCATTGGGGTCGTCCTGGCAGAAACCCAGCAGGCGGCTAAGTCCGTGATTGAAGCCTTCCGAGGCTTGGATGCCAACATTCTGGTGCAGGAATTTATCAAAGAAGCCGGGGGCATGGATATCCGCTGCTTTGTGATTGGCGATAAAGTTGTTGCCGCCATGAAACGCCAGGGCGCACCGGGAGAATTTCGCTCCAATCTGCACCGGGGCGGTTCCGCCAGCCGGGTTCGCCTCACCCCAGAGGAACGCAGCACCGCCATTCGAGCCGCCAAAGCCATGGGCCTGCGCGTAGCCGGGGTGGATCTGCTGCGGTCAAACCATGGCCCCGTGGTGATGGAGGTGAACTCATCCCCTGGACTGGAGGGCATCGAAAAAGCCACCGACATCGACGTTGGGGGCAAAATCATCGACTTTGTGGTGAAACAAACCGCTCCCAAAAACACCAAGCGATCCACCAACCGCACCAACTATTGACATCAAAGTCTGCTTGGCTACCCCCGATCCCCAGGGGTGCACTGCGGCTAATCCAAAGGGGGTGGGGCGTTGTCGGATGGGGCTATGGCTGCGTAGGCTGTGCCATGCCCCTGGCGCTATGCACCCTACGGTTCTCCCGACTCCTAACGCCCTAATCCAAATCTCGTCGCCCCTCTAGCGCCCTGGCTAGAGTCACTTCATCGGCATATTCCAGGTCGCCGCCCATGGGCAAGCCAAAGGCAATCCGGGTGACGCGGGTAAAGGGCTTCAGCAGTTGGCCTACGTACAGCGTCGTTGTGTCGCCCTCAATGCTGGGGCTAATGGCCATGATCACTTCTTTAATGCCCTCCTTATTCACCCGATGCACCAGGGGGCCAATGTTAAGTTGCTCTGGGCCAATGCCGTCCATGGGGGAAATTAGCCCGCCCAGAACGTGGTACTTGCCTCGGTACTCGCGGGTCTTTTCAATGGCGATCACATCCCGCGAATCGGCCACCACACACAGGGTTTGCTGATCCCGGCTGGGGGCGCGGCAAATGTCGCACACTGGATCCGCCGACAGGTGAAAACACACCGAACACTGCCCCACCTGAGCCTTGGCATCCAACAACGCCTGGGCCAACGACTGCACCTCCACCTGGGGCCGCTTGAGGATGTGCAACGCCAACCGCTGCGCCGACTTGGGGCCAACGCCAGGGAGTCGCTGGAGTTCTTCAATCAATCGGGCCAGGGGACGGGTGTAGATGGCAGGACTCCTTTGGGGTGGGAGGGGTGAAGGGCGAGAGAAGTGCCGGGTGGGATGTAACGAGGGTTATTGT
>CAZWNR010000375.1:0-4733 GCA_964635665.1 uncultured bacterium
CATAATCTAGAGCAGATGTATCAGTTGGATCCACCATGCCCAGATTGAGATGACCTGCCTCAATGGACAGGGGAATAACCTGGTAGAACAGGCAGGCTTCAAAGGGCAGAATGCTGTCAATTAAGGACAACATCTGATCTACGTTGAGGCGACGGCTTGCGGCTTCATCGCTGCTCTGATTGGGGAAGCGTGTGTCCTCGGTCGGCCCTGGGGCGTCGAGTTCCGGCATGGCTCTGTGGCAAGGAAAGCTACCTTTATCCTAGGGGGCTGACCAGAAACTGACACAGATTTCGTGCGAAATGTTACTTCTTCGACGGATGACGACAGCCTGTGAAAGGCTAGAACAACCTAGGCATTCCTCACCCCTGAGGCAGGTCGTTACGTGCGTAGGGCCTGGGCCTGAAGATACAGTTTTACCCACTGACCTTGCACCTGTTTGGGTTTCAGCCCTAACTGCTGGGCCACCACTTCTAAGGACTGCCCAGATTGGGCAGCCTCAAGCATCTGTTGCTGTTCCAAGGTTAGCCCTTGCCAGAAGGTTTGCCACTGGCTGGGCGTTAGGCCAAGACTATGATCTTGCAGAGATGTCTTGAGCCAATGGAGCACCAGGGCGGGCTGCTCTTTGAGGGCGAAAATTTTGAGGGCGTGGTAACTAATTTTTTCCCGTAGACGATACACCTGCTGCACCGGTAAATTCATCGCCAGGGCAATTTGTTCCTGGGAGAACCCCTGCAAATGCAGTTCCAACCAGCGCACCGCCTCTTCGTTGAGGTGACGTTGTAGATAGATCATCAACGTCTCCTTCACCTGCTGGCGCTGGGACTGCTGCTCCAATGCTGCCTGAGTTTCCTCGTACTGATTCCAAGCCTGACTATCAATGAGGCTGAGGACTTCATCGCTATCGTCGGGGGCAATTTCATCGGAAACCAGGCGAATTAAGGCCCCCGTCGGCACTTGGGTCATCCCCCCCCGCTGGCTACGGCGCAGGTAGTTCACAAAGCGGTACATAATCAGGGGCTGGTTGCGGATAGGCCGCAGACAATACTCCTCTAGGCTGGCCAAGGTCAGCAAACTACGCAACCGCTCCTGACCGGTACAGGTGGCAATCCACTGGATTTCGTCACCGAGGTAGCGGTCGCTACGCATCATTTCCTGCACCACCTCCTGCACCACATCAACGACGGTACGGCGGCGATCTCGGCTGAGGGCGATCCAGGTGCTGATTTTATTGCGGACGAGAAAAAGCCCACTCAGACGCTTGATGAGATGGCGATAGCCCTGCTCTGGACTTACCCCCCAATAGCGCTGCTGCAAAATTCGGTAGCGATAGGTCATGGCCTGCTGGACCAAACTCAGATCCTCCGGTGCAACCTGATCGAGTCGATCCGGCGACCGCCCTAACAGCCATCCCACAACACCGTCATACACTGACTCTGACTGGTCAGGGTAATCCGCTCGTACCCGCGATAGCCATTGATCAGCCATCTTGTCTGCCATGCTCATGAACCCGTGATCCTCACTGCACCGCCTAGGGCTGATGGTCGGCTTCCATCTTAATCGCTGTTGTCTCCACTGCTCCTTGAGGCGGGATTTAGGCAGACTAGAGGCCAAAACTTACGACCAATCATTTTTTTATGAACTTTATTAAACCTTTATATTATCAGCTCCCCCTGGAAGTTTTGACAAAGCTGAGTAATGTCACGAGCACCGGCGTTCAGAAAAAACTATAGTTTCGCTTGTTACCTATGTAGATACACGGTATAATTCAAGTGCTCAAGTACTTTTGTGCGACAGCAATATTACGTAGGCAATAGATTCGTTGTTGGGTTCCCATCGGTCTTAACGTTTTCTACCTCTCTAGCAACGCTTGAATCACAGGGTCTCTCATGCTGTCTCTCGAAAATAAGCCGATTACCGAACGTTCCTTTGTGCGACCACATCCCTCTGTAACCTGCGCTACCAAACGCATCTTCGACATTGTTGGAGCCTTGGTGGGCTTGGGTATTTTGGCACTCATTGGTCTACCCATTGCCATTGCGATTAAGCTTGACAGTGATGGCCCAGTTCTCTATTCCCAGGAACGTTACGGCCTCAAGGGAAAACCCTTCCGAATCTGGAAGTTTCGTTCCATGGTGCAAAATGCCGATGCCCTAAAGTCAACGGTAAGCAACCAGGCCCAAGGGTTAATTTTCAAAAATGAGTCCGATCCTCGCATTACCCGGGTCGGTCGCTTGCTTCGGAAGACCAGCCTGGATGAATTTCCCCAGTTTTGGAATGTGCTACGCGGCGAAATGAGCCTAGTGGGCACTCGTCCCCCCACCGCTGATGAAGTCTCTCGATATAGCCCCCACCACTGGCGGCGTCTGGATGTCAAACCTGGCTTGACCGGACAGTGGCAAGTTAGCGGGCGTTCTGCCATCAAAGACTTCGAGGAAATTGTTAAGCTCGACTTGATCTATCAGCACATGTGGACGCCTTGGTACGATCTCAAACTGATTGTGCAGACCATTACCGTGCTGCTTCTGCGCAAAGGCGCGTACTAGGAACTTGCAAAACCCGACGCTTTAGTTGATTCCTTCGGGATAACCCCTCCCCCAGGGCGAGGAAGCCGGCAAGGAAAGGATTTAAACCCAACCCACCGTCTGGGGTGTGCATTCACCATGACGGCACTATCCGCCTCAAACCTAGGCCATGCCCAACAGGTGGGCTCTAGGGTTGAGGCTTTCCATTTGGCGCAGTTCTTCATAGAGTGCCTTTTCCCGATCACTGAGCCGAGAGGGAATCACCACCTCTAGCTCAATAATCAGGTCGCCTCGTTCTTGTCCCACAGGGTAGCCCCGTCCTACCAACCGAATTCGCTGCCCGTTCTGGGCTCCCTGGGGTAAAGTCGTCCGCTGACGACCATCGAGGGTCGGAATTTCAATCGTGCTGCCCAGGGCAGCTTCGCTGGGTGTAATGGGCAATCGGCAGAAAATATCGCTACCCTGAAGCTTAAACAGCGGGTGAGGCTCAACCTCAATGCGCAGGTATAGGTTTCCACCGCCTACGCCCTGGCCCCGCAGCCGAATCCGCTGCCCCGTCACCATGCCAGCGGGCATCTGCACTTCGAGGGAGCGACCATCCTCTAACCGAATCCGCTCCCGTCCACCCCGAAAAGCTTTTTCTAAGGGAACCGTAAGGTTCGCCTCGGCATCGCGGCGTCCCCCTCGGCGGGGCTCTGGCGGGGGAGGGGCGCTATACCCTGGTTCACTGGTATAGGTTGATGCATCTACCGTGGCCTGAGCCGAGTCGGCGCGACGGTTGAGCAGTTGATCGATAAAGTGATTGAAGTCCGGGAATTCCCCAAAGCCAAAATCTTCTAGGGAAATTCGCCCGCCACTACGGCCCGGTGTAGCCTCGCGGGTCGCCGCCGCTTCGGTTTGGCGCTGAAACCCCTTTTGCTTCCAATACTGACTAAACCGTTCGTACTGGGCACGTTTATCGGTGTCCGACAGCACTTCGTAGGCTTCCCCCAGCAGCTTAAACCGTTCCTCAGCGGCTTGATCGCCGGGGTTGAGATCGGGGTGATACTGGCGGGCTAATTTACGGTAGGCCTGTTTGATCGTGCCAAAGTCGGCCTCCCTAGAAACTCCCAGAATCTCATAGTAGTTCCGAAAGTTTTGCATATCGGGCGTTCAGGAATATAGGGGTATGGGCGGTGGAAACAGGGTGCCCTAGAGCCACTCGTCTGGGGCATCCCAGTTGCTGCCGTAGTCGGAATCGGGCGGCGCTGGATTGGGACGACGGCGGGAGGGTTCCCGCCGATCCGTTGCTGCGGGGTTGGGGGTTGGGGCCGAGCGTCGCTCCTCGTTTTGAGGTTCGGCCCAGGGATCGTCGTCCCAGTTATCGAAGCCGCCCGTCACCCCACGGGAGGCCGTCGGAACGTTCGATCCTCCTGTCCCATTGACAGACGCGGTCGGTCTGGGGCCATAGCCGGGGTTGGCACTGGGGGGCGGGCCAGCCGTAAAATCACTGTCTGGTCGCACCGGGGAACGCGATTCAGAGGGGGCGGGTCGTCGGTTGGCAGGGGGAGCCTCTCCTCCGTACCCGGATCCGTACTCAACGTCACGATCAGGGGCCGAAGCCGGTGGTCGCCCCTGGTCATAGCCCACTGGAGGGTATGGAGAACGGGGCTCACGGTTAGGATCGCGGCTGTCGTAGGGGGCTCTAGGACGGCCAGCGTCGTAGGCAGACCCCTGATCGGAGCGAGAATCCTGATAGCCGCGACGGCCATAGCCCGGATTATCGTTGATGCCGGGGCGGTTGTCGTAGCTGGGTCGGTTATCGGCAGGGCGATTATCCGCAGGGCGGTTATCGACGGGGCGGTTATCGGCAGGACGACTATCGTAGCCCTGGCGACCATAGTTGGGGTTGCGGTAGGTGTCGTAGGCTCCGCCGCCGTAGGCGGGTCTATTGCCGCCATAGTTGGGTTGACCGTAACCGGGCTGGCCATAGCTAGGCGGATTGTAGCCGGGCTGACCGTAACTCGGTGGTTGCCCGTAGCTTTGGCCACCACGCCCTCGGCTGTCGTAGTCCCAGTCGTCATCCCAGTTGCCCCAGGAACCGCCCTGGTAGCCGTAGTTAGGGCGGGCGTCGAGGTCGTCGTCGAAGGAGAAGGTTTTCTTCAGGGTGTTGCCGATTTGACCCAGAATGCCGCCCTCCTGGTCGTCCTCGGCCTCGGAGAGGTAGGCTTC
>CAZWNR010000376.1:0-4723 GCA_964635665.1 uncultured bacterium
GCAACTCTGTCAGCTTTTCCATATGACGCTCTGTTTTTGCAATTCACCTGATGCTAACAGATAACCTCTCAACCACTTCCCTACCAGAAACTTGAGCCGTATAACAACTTATTATACGGACGATTTCCGTGTAACCGCCCTCTACAGGGGAGTTATACCGACAGTTTCCGTATAATTCACCCTCAGAGGGTAGTTATACCGATAGTTTCCGCATAATACGCTTGAGTAGGGCTATTACACGGAAACCTTCAGGGGAAATTTAGGATTAGCCTAGGTACATACGTGTTCTAGGTGACGTTGGCAATCTACGTACAAAAGCTCTATCCCCTGGAGTAAGCGCCTTGTCGTGTTCCATCGGATGAAGCCTGATTAACTCGACAGCCAGCGACTCTTCGACCCCAACCGCTTGGCCTAACTCCCTTACTCCTGCTAACGGCGATATCATAGCGGTTAGCCTATTCATAACGGTCTCACCTCTCTGGTAGCGCTATGCACAGCCTCTCCATCCCCTACCCCGACGACTTACTCATCACCTCAGGCAAATCGCCCCAGGCCCTTGAGGCTGAGCTAGCTTTTTTGCTGGCCGTCAAACTCTTCGAGCTGCACCGCCTCTCCCTAGGCAAAGCCGCCACCTTTTGCGGTATGGACAAACTACGCTTTATGTATGAACTGGGGCGGCTGCAAATACCCGTCATCAACCTAGATGACGACCAAATTGCCGACGAACTCCGCGATGACTAACGCCGCCATCGTTGCCGACAGCAGCCCTCTTATCGCCCTGGCCATTATTGAGCAACTGGATCTACTGCCTCAGCTCTTTCCGCATGTCTTCGCACCTCCCGCTGTTTGGGACGAAGTTACCGTTAAAGGCGTCGGTCTACCAGGAGCACAGACGGTCAGTCAGGTGTCATGGCTAAGCATTCAAGCTCCAGAACCAGCTATCTTAGAACCTCTGCTGATCTTGGTTGATCGGGGTGAAGCCGAAGCTATTGCCTTGGCCCAAGCTATCCCCAATAGCACCGTGCTAATAGACGATGCCCAAGCCCGACGGGTCGCCGAGAGGCTGGCTATCCGCCGCATTGGTACCTTAGGTATTTTGCGCCGCGCCAAAAAAGCAGGCTTAATATCAGCGTTGAAGCCATATATTCAGACCATGCAGGCCAACGGTATTTACATTCGCTCTAGTTTGATTGAGAATGTGCTGCGAGACGTCGGTGAAGTTAACTGATGTTCCACCATTTTCACAGCCTCTTTCAGTCCTTACCCGACGATGCCAAGCAGAGTTTCTTGGCAACCCTCATCACCCACAACCGCCAAGAGATTGAAGACCTCTGGTTTTACCAAAATTGCAAAGCCGCCAAAGAAGAAGGATTCTTGTCTGATCAGGAAGCACAGGAGTTTGTCGCCAACCTGCCGTAATGAAGAACGCTTCAGCTTCGAGCCTTAAACCTTAAACCTTTCCGGGCCTAAACCCTTTCATAACCTAGCGCCCTTACAGTAGCAAATAGGCATCGTAGATTAGGAAACCCGCACGTTCTGCCCTGTTCAGGAGACCCCCATGAGCCTACCTCCCTATTGCCCCACGGTTGATGTTGAAGATGACCGCACTGGGTTGAGCGTGGAGACCCTGCGCCGTGCCTTTGCCGACAACCTGTACTACATCCAGGGCAAATGGCCAGAAGTGGCCAGCAAAAACGACTTTTACCTGGCCCTAGCCTACACCGTACGGGATCGGATGATGCAGCGCTGGCTAAACACCACCCGTAACTACCTACGCCCGGAGGTGCGGGTGGTGACCTATCTATCGGCGGAATTTTTGCTGGGGCCACACCTGGGGCGCAACCTAATCAACCTTGGCATTGAAGAACCCGTAAAGCAGGCCGTGCAAGAATCGGGGCTGGATTTTGCGGAACTAGCCGCCCACGAAGAGGAACCCGGTTTGGGCAATGGTGGCCTAGGGCGATTGGCCGCTTGCTATATGGAATCTATGGCCAGTTTGCAGATTCCCGCCATTGGCTACGGCATTCGCTACGAGTTTGGCATTTTCGACCAGCAAATTCGCGATGGCTGGCAGGTGGAAATCACCGATAAGTGGCTGCAATACGGCAATCCCTGGGAAATTGCCCACCCGGAAGCCGCCGTCACCGTGGGCTTTGGCGGCCACACCGAGGGCTATATCGACTCCGATGGTCGATTCCGCAAGCGCTGGCTTCCGGCCAAGCAGGTGAAGGGCATTCCCTACGACACGCCCATCCCCGGCTACCGCGTCAACACCGTCAACACCCTGCGGCTGTGGAAGGCGGAGGCGGTGGAATCCTTCGATTTTCAGTCCTTTAATGTGGGCGACTACTACGGGGCCGTCAACAGCAAAGTTACCTCAGAAAACATTTCCAAGGTGCTCTACCCCAACGACGAGCAGATTGAAGGGAAGCAATTGCGCCTAGAGCAGCAGTTTTTCTTCGTCTCCTGCGCCCTGCAAGACATGATCCGCATTCACCTGGGGGCGGGTTGCAAACTCAACACCTTCCACGAGAAATTTACCGCCCAACTCAACGACACCCACCCCGCCGTGGGCGTGGCCGAACTGATGCGCCTGTTGCTCGACGAGCACGGCATGGGCTGGGACGAAGCCTGGAACGTCACCCGCCACACCTTTGCCTACACCAACCACACTCTGCTACCCGAAGCCTTAGAAAAATGGTCGATTTCCCTATTTGGTGGCATGTTGCCTCGCCACTTGGAAATCATCTACGAAATCAACCAAAACTTTATGGATCAGGTGCGGGTGCATTACCTCAACGATCCCGTCAAGCTGGCTAACCTGTCGCTGATTGACGAATCGGGGCATCGCTATGTGCGGATGGCAAACTTGGCCAGCCTGGGTAGCTATGCCATCAACGGCGTGGCGGCGCTGCATAGCGAGCTGGTGAAGCAGACCATCCTCAAGGACTTCCATGAGATGTTCCCCGGCAAAATCCATAACGTCACCAATGGCGTTACCCCTCGCCGCTGGATTGCCCTAGCCAATCCTCGCCTCGCCGCCCTCTATACCGAAAAAATTGGCGATGGCTGGCTGCAAGATATGGAGCAACTGCGGCAGCTTGAAGGCTATGCCGATGACGCCGGATTCCGGGAATATTGGCGGCAGATTAAGCACGATATTAAGCAGGATTTGGCGGAATATATCGGCCAGCGCACGGGCATTACCGTCAACCCCGACTCCATGTTTGACGTGCAGGTGAAGCGCATCCACGAGTACAAGCGCCAACACCTCAACGTGCTGCACATCATCACCCTCTATGAACGCATCAAGCAAAACCCCAACCTGGAGGTAATTCCACGCACCTTTATTTTTGGCGGCAAGGCGGCTCCGGGCTACTTCATGGCCAAGCTGATGATCAAATTCATCACCGCCGTGGGAGATGTGATTAACAACGACCCCACCATCGGGGATCGGCTCAAGGTGGTCTTTTTGCCCGACTACAACGTCACCTTTGGCCAGCGGGTCTACCCAGCGGCGGATTTGTCTGAACAAATTTCCACCGCCGGAAAGGAAGCCTCCGGCACCGGAAACATGAAGTTTTCCATGAACGGTGCTCTCACCGTTGGCACCCTAGATGGGGCCAATGTGGAAATTCGCGAACTGGTGGGGGACGAAAACTTCTTCCTCTTCGGCCTCACTGCCGACCAGGTTCACGACCTCAAGACCAACGGTTACAATCCTTGGGACTACTACCACGGCAACCCCCGGCTGAAGGAGACCATCGATCTGGTCAACTGCGGCTTCTTTGCCAAGGGCGATGGCGGCCTGTTCAAACCCCTGATCGACAAACTCCTCTACGAAGACCCCTACCTGCTTCTGGCCGACTACCAAAGCTATGTGGACGCCCAGGATCGGGCCGACAGGGCCTACCAAGACCAGGAAAACTGGTCGCGCATGTCCATCATCAACGCCGTACGCATGGGCAAGTTCTCCAGCGACCGTTCCATCCGCGACTATTGCCGCAAAATCTGGCAGGTTGAGCCTGTGCCGATCGAACTCAAAGAGTACGTCCAAGCCCAGGCCGGACTTCAGGTGTAGCTATGGTGCTTAATCTTTACCTCATGCGCCACGGCGAAACCGAAGCGAGCCGCCTCGGCCTCTACACGGGATCAACCGATGTGGCCCTTACCCCTGAAGGGCTGGCCATGGCCGCAGCCTTTGCCGAAAAATATCGCCATTTGCCCTGGCAAGCGGTGTTTTGTAGTCCACTGAAACGGGCCATTGCCACCGCCACCCCCTTCTGTCAAGCCACGGGTCTGGAGATGCAGATCCGTGACGGGCTCAAAGAAATGCAGTTTGGCCAGTGGGAGGGGCTGTCCTTTGAGGCGGTGCAAGCCCAGTTCAGCGAAGACTACTACAACTGGATGACTGACCCCGCCTGGAACCCGCCCACCGGGGGCGAAACCGGGGTACAGGTGGCGAGCCGTGCCGCAGCGGTGATGGCCGAAATCGAAAGCCAGTTCACGGAGGGCAATGTGCTCGTCATCTCCCACAAAACGACCATCCGCCTAATGCTATGTAATCTGCTAGGGATGGACAGCGGGCGCTACCGAGATCGCATTACCATGCCCGTGGCCTCGGTCAGCCTGATTCAGTTTGGCAAGTATGGCCCCATGCTGGTGAAGCATGGGGATCGATCCCACCTGCCTACCGATCTCGATGCCCGCCCCGGCACCTAGC
>CAZWNR010000377.1:0-4723 GCA_964635665.1 uncultured bacterium
CAGCCTAGCAGCTGATTTTGTAAGAACTGGTGCTAGAGGCCCAACTCAAGGCCATCTCCGCCGTCAAACCCGGTGCGCCCTTTAATGAATTCCACGATGCCGCCACTCGCACCCTCACCGAGGGCATGGTGGAACTGGGCCTGCTGGTGGGCGATGTGGACACCCTGATCGAAGAGAAAAAGCACAAGGCCTTTTTCATGCACGGCACCGGACATTTCCTAGGACTGGATGTCCATGATGCGGGCATTCTTCGCAACCCCGACAAAACCTGGAAACCCTTTGAGGCCGGTAACGTGGTGACGGTGGAACCAGGGATTTACATTTCCCCCTACTACGAACCCGCCGAGGGCCAGCCCCAGATTGAGGATCGCTGGCGGGGCATTGGCATTCGCATTGAAGACGACGTACTGGTCACCGCAACGGGCCATGAGGTGCTTACCGCCGCTGTGCCCAAGACAATCGAGGCCATGGAACGATAGAAGGCCACAGGAGGATAGCGTAGGGAAACAGCGGGAAACCAAAGGGAAACGGTAGGGAAATGGCTCTGAGGGATTACACTCTCTTAAGGGTGTGGCCATCGCCAAATGCAGGTTGGGCCTATCATGCAAGAAGATATCGCGGCACCAGAAACTGACTTGAGCTACCACCAAACCAGCCAGATCCAAACCGCCACCGACCCCACAGCATTGAAATCGGTGTTGGCCTGGTTTGATCAATTTCAGACAGCCCCCATCCCCCACGCCCTTTGGCTGCAATGTCAATTGGCCTTAATTGAGGGCTTCACCAATGCCGTTCGCCATGCCCACGCTGGCCTGCCAGAAGCCACCCCAGTCACCATTGAGGTGAGTATTTCCCACTGCACCATCGATATTCGCATTTGGGATCAGGGGCCAGGGTTCGATCTTAACGCGGTTTTAAAGACCAAGCTCAAAACCCACAGCCCCCACGATGAGGGGGGGCGAGGTCTCAAAATCATGTATTTGGTGGCCGATCAGCTCAGCTACCGCCCCAGCGATCAGGGCAACTGCCTTCACTTGCACAAGACCTACGCCTAATCCCCATCGTTCACAGATGGAAATCACCGCTATCGTCGTCAAGCTCTTCTAGATCCATGACCCCATCGGGGGTGCTGTAGTGGAGGTCTTCCAGGGTTTGCCGTTGGCGGCGACGGGAAACCCGCCGATACTTTTTAGCCTGGAGCATGGGTTCCTGCTGCACTTGGCCCTTTTCCCCAACCTTGCGCTTCAGTGCGGCCTTGCCGGGGCCGTCGGACAGGTGGGATGGCTGGTAAGCCTCGGCCTCGGCTACCATGGCGTGATACAACTCGTAGCGATCCCAGTCGGTACCCACCGCACAGCCTGGTTCATCGAGGTGGATGCAGTCCTTGAACTGGCAACGATCTTCGGCCAGCCGCTGCCGAATTTCCGGGAAATAATGGCCTAGGTCGGCGGGGTCGGGGGGAAGGTCGGGCTGGTTAAAACCGGGGGTATCTGCCAGCAAACCGCCCTGGGGTAAGGCAAACAGTTCTACGTGGCGGGTGGTATGGCGGCCGCGTCCCAGTTTGCCGGACACCGAGCTGGTGCGCAGGTGAGCCTCCGGGATGAGGCGGTTAATTAAGCTGGATTTCCCCACCCCAGAGGGGCCAGAAACCACGGTGATCCGCCCCTGAAGGTGAGGATAGAGGGTAGTCCAGGTTTCTCCCTGGTGGAGGCTAATCATCAGCGGACGGTAGCCCCACTGTTCGAGGCGCTGCTGCCAATAGCAGCGGGTCTGGTCCGTGACCAAATCCTGCTTATTGAGGCACAGCAGCACCTCTAGCCCCGTGGATTCCGCCTTCACCAAGAAGCGACTGAGCTGGTGCGGGTCGAGATCCGGTTCCGCCAGGGCAAATACCAGGAGAAGTTGATCGGCATTGGCCATGGGAGGCCGATCCAAAACGGTCTTGCGTGGGGCAACAGCGGCAATGGCCCCCCGCTGCCCCTCCCAGTCGGGATCGACCACCTGTACCCGGTCGCCCACCATCACCCGCTGACCAATCTTCTTCAGCCGTGCCCGACGGATGCACAGCAAAACGGGAGAGGGCGGTGGCATCTGATCCACCTCGGCCTCCAGGGTTACCCAGTAGTAGTTAGCCTGCACGGCGGTAACCACTCCCCAGCGGGCGGTGGGAGCATGGGGGGCAGAGAAAGACTCACTCATGGGTAGAGGATGACCGTAACGCACACCTCATACGGGTCGTCGAACTTGAAGTACGCAGTAGTCGCCGCAATCTTGCAGGGCCTCAATGGCGTAACCCTCCATGCGTAGGCTGTCGGGTACCTGCTCTACGGGCTCGCCAGCGTCTAGCCACACCTCTAGCAAGGAGCCAGGCACCATTTTTTCGAGCTGAAGCTTGGTGCGAACAAAGTTGATCGGACAGGGCGTGCCCCGCAAATCAAGGGAGTGATCCGGTTCCTGGGAAGACACCATAGACGGTGTATCAAGGCTACTCATCCGCGAAACAATCCCCCTAAAAAGCCCTCAATGCCACCCCGATTTACCTTGTCCCCGCGAATTTCCGCCAGTTTCTCAATCAATTCTCGCTCTTCGGGCTTGAGGCGGGTGGGGATATCTACCTGAATGGTAATCAGGTGATTACCTCGGCTGACCGGATTACCCAGCTTCGGCACCCCACGCCCCTCTAGGGTAAGCACGGTGCCAGGTTGGGTGCCAGCGGGAATTTCCAGCTCCATCGGGCCATCCACCGTTTCGACCTGAAGCTTGCAGCCCAAAATAGCCTGGAGGTAGCTGACCCGCAGATCGGACAGGATATGAATGCCGTCGCGTTTGAAGGCGGTATCTTCGCTCACGAAAAGATACACGTACAAATCTCCAGCGGGGCCACCGCGCATTCCGGCATCGCCCTCCCCCGAAACCCGCAGGCGAGTGCCATTATCCACCCCGGCAGGCACGGTAATTTTTAGCTTCTTGGTTTCCTGGGTTTGGCCGCTACCGCCACAGACCTCGCAGCGGTCTTCAATCACCTCACCCGTACCGCCACAGGTGGGGCAGGCCGCCACCTGGGTAAAGCTACCAAAGGGAGTGCGGGTAGCCCGTCGCACCTGACCAGTTCCACTACAGGTGCCGCAGGTGGAGGGGCGGGTACCCGGCTTGGCCCCACTGCCGCTACAGGTGCCGCAGGTTTCTAGGTGGCTGATTTTAATTTCCTTTTCGCCCCCAAACACCGCTTCTTTAAAGTCCAGCTTGAGGTCAAGGCGCAGGTCATCCCCCCGGCTGGGGCTCCGACGACGCGGCCCCTGCTGGCCCATGCCGCCGGAGAAACCGCTGAAAAAGCTCTCAAAAATATCGGCAAAGCCACCCATATCGCCAAAGTCTTGGTAGCCTGCCCCGGCAGCACTGCCCACCCCAGCTTCACCAAAACGGTCATAGCGAGCCCGCACCTCTGGCTCAGACAGCACTTCGTAGGCCCGGTTAATTTCCTTAAAGGTTTCCTCGGCCCCGGGATCTTTGTTGACGTCTGGGTGATATTTGCGAGCTAAACGGCGGTAGGCGCGCTTAATCTCGTCTTGATCGGCACTGCGCGAAACACCAAGCAGATCGTAGTAATCACGGGCCATAGGGGGCTACCTAGACAACTCCAGCAACATATCCAAGTCTGAACTATCTTAGGCAGCTTTGACCGCCTTGCCTAGGTGGGATACCCGCCCTAGAAACCGTGCATTTCTCCACTAGACCTTGGCCCCTGGGCTCAGCCTGGACTGAATCCGTGGGGCAATCGCCTAATCAATCGCCTCGTAGTCAGCGGTGACCGTAGCATCGAGGTCGTCATCGTAGTCCGTAGCAGCAACGCCATCGTCAGGATTGCGATCTTCGCCTAGGTCGTAGCCCGCAAAGTCCATGCCTCCGCCTTCGGTGGCGCTTTCGCTGTAGAGACTAGAGCCAATGGCAAAGAGGGCCGCCTGGAGTTGGTCAAGGCAGGTTTGCAAATCCGACGGCTGAATGGCTGGATTATTCACGGCCTGGCGCAGGCGAGCAGCCTTGGCCTCTAAATCATCGCGAGTCCCCTCATCCATCCCGGCCCCGTGGTCGCGCAGGGTGGCCTCGTAGCTGTAGAACAGGCTGTCGGCCTGGTTGGCAATTTCGGCGACCTGGCGGCGACGGGTATCTTCATCGGCAAAGACCTCAGCATCTTGGCGCATCCGTTCTACCTCACTGGCGCTAAGGCCACCGGTGTTGGTAATCCGAATACTCTGGGCGCGTCCAGTGCCCTTATCGAGGGCAGAGACCTGCAAAATACCGTCGGCGTCGATCTCGAAGGACACCTCAATTTGAGGCACCCCACGGGGCGCGGGGGGAATCCCTGTAAGCTGGAACTTGCCCAGACTCTTGTTGTCCTTGGCCATGGCCCGTTCGCCCTGTAGGACGTGGATTTCTACAGAGGTTTGACCATCGGTAGCGGTGGAGAAGGTTTGGGATTTGCTGGTGGGAATGGTGGTATTGCGCTCGATCACCTTCGTGAACACTTCCCCCAGGGTCTCAATGCCGAGGGACAGGGGCGTCACATCCAACAGCAGCAGGTCTTTTACCTCTCCGCCCAGCACGCCCGCCTGGATCGAGGCCCCTAGGGCTACCGCTTCATCGGGGTTGACGGATCGGTCAGGGGGTTTGCCATTGAAATACTGACTGATGGCCTGCTGCACCGCCGGAATCCGGGTGGAGCCAC
>CAZWNR010000378.1:0-4709 GCA_964635665.1 uncultured bacterium
TTACCAAGCCTGCCATCACCTACTGTTCCGAATTCGACCGCATTTCACCGGGCGACAGAAGCCGCTGGTCTCGTTAAATCGGTGCCCACCTCTATGGGGGGCACACCTCAGAACAATTTTCAGCCTATTTCTGTTCAAGGTGAGGCCGTATCTAAAACTATTTTGGATGATCGTCGCTAGATAACCGTTTATTTCCTCGACAGTAACGCCTTGGTTAAGCGTTATATCCGTGAAAGAGGGACAGACTGGGTCTTAAGTCTGTTTTCATCGGAGGCAGGCCATGATTGTTTTATAGCCGCTATCACAGGTGTTGAAATCATTGCCGCCATTACAAGACGATCCCGTAGCGGCAGCATTAAAGCCACCGATGCAGCAGTAGCTTGAAAACAAGTCAAGCAAGACTTTCAATCAGCCTATCAAATCGTCGAGATTAGCCCGGAGATCATTCGCTTAGGAATGTCTTTGGCGGAAAGGAAAGGGCTGCAAGGCTACGACGCTGTACAGCTTGCCGCAGGTTGTGCCATCAATGCCCTTGGCTTAACTAACGGTTTCCCGCCCCTCACTTTTGCCTCAGCCGACAATGAACTCAACAAAGCAGCTAGTAGCGAGAACCGCGTTGTTGAAAATCCGAATGAGCGATAATCTCTGGACAACGTTTAAACGTAGCATCAGCAATGCCTCCATGGTTCCAGTGCTTTAATCCACTGTGGCTAGGGAATTTTTTCCCTGGATCTCAGCCCATTCTCAGGGAAGCTGGCTACGGTAGGGACAGCATTGGAGGCATCGGACGCTGTGGTTAGGTCATCCCCAAAATCCAACCCCGAATCCACCCCGAAATCTATCCCAGAATTGCCCCCAAAGACCCCGAAGTCTACCCAATTCTGGCTTTATGTCGGCCTGGGGCTGGGATTAGCTCTGCTGATGGGTTTGGGGCTACGTCCGGCCCTGATGTGCCGCGCCCTGTGCAGCGTTCTGGTCTGGGTGCAGGCCCAGGGCATGATGGGGGTAATTGGCTATGTGGTGATCTACAACTTGGCCACGGTGTTGCTACTGCCGGGGGCATTGTTAACCCTCAGCGGCGGGGTGATCTACGGTGTGGTTTGGGGGTCGGTCTATGCCACGGTGGCGGCTTTTTTGGGGGCAACCCTTGCCTTTGCCATCGGTCGCTATTGGGCGCGGGGGGCGGTATGTCGGCGGTTGCGTCGCCACCCCCATTTCCAACTGTTGGATGCGGCGGTGATGCAGTCGGGGGCTAAGCTGGTGTTCCTGACGCGCCTGTCGCCCCTGTTGCCCTTCAATTTGCTGAACTATGCCTACGGGGTCACCCGTGTTTCGCTGCCCCACTACCTGATCGGTTCCCTGGGAATGCTGCCGGGTACGGTGCTCTACGTTTATATGGGGGCGCTAATTGGCGATGTGGCCACCCTCGAAACAGCCCATCCCATGTCGGCCTCGGCCCAAGGGTTGCAGATGGGGCTGCATGGGGTGGGGCTATTGGCCACCGCTGCGGTCACCGTGATGATCAGCCGCTATGCCAAGCGAACCTTGCAGCACACCGTGTCGCCCGTTTCTGCTGGGGATGAGATGCCGTGAGGGGAAACATACTATTTCCGAAATGCCCATTCGCTAAAGACTTCGGCCCCAGGCACCAGAGGGTGAACTCCCTGGCTCACAGCAAATGTCTGCTGAAGCAGACTAGGGGTTTCATGTACCAATCTTCCTTAAGGGATTTCTGCTTTGAGCCGAGGACTTTTGCGCCGGGGAGTGAACTCCCTGGCTCACAGCAAATGTCTGCTGAAGCAGACTGGGAAGCTCGGATGCCAATCCTCTTTAGAGGATTTCCGCTTTGAGCTAAGGACTTTAGTCCTAGGCTCCGAGATGACAGCCCATGGCCTAGTTGATCTTTCGTTGTGTCGGTCTTTTATGTTGACGTTAGTTAATTGACCGGATTCCGCTGGCTTGATTGACCGGATTCCACTGCCGTTTACCTGCTTGCCGCTATGACTGCCCATTCCTTTGATATCGAACCCGCCCTGCTGCCGTTGGATCGTTATAACCAAACCCTGCGCGATGCCGTTCATCCGGCAAATTGGACAAACCCCACTCCGGCCCCCCGCTACGACCTAGTGGTGATTGGGGCGGGTACCGCTGGCCTGGTGGTGGCGGCGGGGGCAGCGGGATTGGGCCTGGGGCTAAAGGTGGCCCTGATCGAAAAGAGTCTGATGGGGGGCGATTGTCTGAACGTGGGCTGTGTGCCCTCTAAGTGTGTGATTCGGTCGTCGCGGGTGGTGGCGGACATGCGGGAGGCCGCACCCTTTGGCATTCAGCCGCCGGAGTCGGTGCAGGTGAACTTTGCGGCGGTGATGGAGCGGATGCGCCAAATTCGGGCGGGCATCAGCCACCACGATTCCGTGGAGCGGTTCAGCACATTGGGCATCGACGTATTTCTGGGAACCGCTCGGTTTGTAGATGGGGAAACGATTCAGGTGGGCGATCAGCGGCTGCCCTTCAAAAAAGCGGTGATTGCCACCGGAGCCCGTGCCCATCGGCCCTCGGTGCCAGGACTGGCCGAGGCCGGATTTTTAACCAACGAAACGGTGTTTTCCCTGACGGAATTGCCCCCTCGCCTAGCGGTGATTGGCGGTGGCCCCATCGGCTGCGAACTGGCCCAGGCCTTCCACCGTTTGGGTAGCCAGGTTAGCTTATTTCACCACCACAGCCACCTGCTCAACCGAGAAGAGGCCGAAGCGGCGGAAATCGTCCAACAACGGTTTCGCCAAGAAGGTATTAACCTGCTGCTGGATGTGGAGCTAGATCGGGTCGAAGCTACCCCCACGGGTAAGCGCCTTTACTACCGTCAAAAGGGAACGTCAGCGGATATCCAATCCATCGAAGTAGACGACATTCTGATCGGGGCAGGGCGGGTGCCCAACGTGGAGGGCCTCAACTTGGAGGCGGTGGGGGTCGAGTATGATGCCCGCCGGGGGGTGATCGTCAACGACTATCTGCAAACTAGCAACCCGCGCATCTTTGCCGCTGGCGACATCTGCATGGACTGGAAGTTTACCCACGCCGCCGATGCCGCCGCCCGCATCGTGATTAAAAACGCCCTGTTTGCCCCCTTTGGCCTTGGTCGCAGCAAGCTCAGCAGTCTGGTAATGCCCTGGGTAACCTACACCGACCCCGAAATCGCCCACGTCGGCCTCTATGCCCACGAAGCCCAGCGGCAGGGCATCGCCTACGAAACCATCAAAATTCCCTTCTCCAGCGTAGATCGGGCCTTGGCCGATGGCGAAACCGAGGGCTTTGTCAAAATTCTCCACAAGCAAGGTTCCGACCAAATTCTGGGGGCCACCATCGTCGCCCGTCACGCCGGAGAAATGATCAGCGAACTCACCCTTGCCATCACCACTGGGCAGGGCCTCAGCAACCTCAGCGGCGTCATCCACCCCTACCCCACCCAGGCCGAGGCCATCAAAAAAGCCGCCGATGCCTACCGCCGCACCCTGCTCACCCCCCGCACCCAACGCCTGCTCAAGTTCCTCACCAAACTCAGCTAAAATCCCAAGCTAGGTCGGCGGCAGTTCGGGCGGCCCTAGGCTGACTCCCCATGCGCGGGCTCCCCTGAATCCAGGGTTTTGGGCTTAGTTTTTGCTTCGCCATGGGTAGGACAGGGTGGGGCCGTCACGCTGCGGTTCAGCCATCCGAGGGCCTGCTCAACCCTGGGTGTGGCTTCGTCGGGTTGCTGGCTGAGCAAATAGACGAGAGCCGCCGCCAACTGCTCCTGGGCCCGCACCTGGCGGTTACGATTCAGGCGGTGCCAATCGTTGGGTTTGATCGCCAAGCGCTGGGCAAGCACCTGAGCCAGTTCTAGATCAGACAACGAATCTATGGCCGATGGGGGCTGCGCCGCTTTGGCCGTACTCGAAAACGTCATAGATGTTCAGCCAATGGGGTTAACTAAGGTAGACCTTTTCCCCATTGTGCACGATGAAGTTCGGTTATCGGCAACGGTATCAACCTGGCCCCTGGCCCCATTCCCAACGCGGAGCCCTAGAGCCTCCAGCCTCGGAACCATCCCCCACCCTGGGCGATCTCGGCACCCAAGCCGACCACCTCGAAGCCCGGATCCACCACCTAAAAACGGGGATCAGCAATATTCGACAGCTTCAAAGCATCGCCGAGTCTCCCGACCAAGCGGAGCCCCAGCGGGCCGAGGCCCAAGCGGAACTCAACCAACTTCAGCAGGCCGTAGACGAGTTTGAGATTAGCCTAGCCAGTCATCTGCTGAGCTGGCGGCAGTTGCAGGAGCCCTTCTGGCAGGCGGTGCGCTACGGTGGCCTCGGCTTGGTGGGGGGCTGGGTGCTGCACTGGCTGGTGCGGGGCTAGGCCTCCTAGGCTAAAGCGAAGAATATGGATCCAAAAAATCCTCTCCGAGCCGATTTTTCAAAAAAGATCCCAAAAAGTTGCCCAAAATCCTCTCACCCGTGGCTAAAAACCCGTCATCTTCCATGCTAGGATGTATAACCGTGGATAGGGCGGGTCGGTGCCCGAGTGGTTAATGGGGGCGGACTGTAAATCCGCTGGCTACGCCTACGCTGGTTCGAATCCAGCCCGGCCCATCCACGTTTTGCCCTTATAGCTCAGCGGTAGAGCACTCCCTTGGTAAGGGAGAGGTCACGAGTTCAAGTCTCGTTAAGGGCTTAGGT
>CAZWNR010000379.1:0-4672 GCA_964635665.1 uncultured bacterium
AAGGAAGTGCCACCGGATGATGGCCGTCGGCGACCTGGAGGGCGGCTTTCCCTACTGAAATCCCAGGGCAACCCTCCCCCAGGGCCAGAGTCTTGACCTATAATGAACGAAAGAGTTTACCTAGGGGGCTGTAACGGTTTCGACGTTTTGACGAAAGTCACGCTGTGATACAGGCCGAGAGGGAGTCTACTCTCGTTAATCCAGGCTCAAAACAAACGTAAGTGCGAACAACATCGTTCCTTTTGCTCGTAAAGCTGCACCTGTTGCCGCTTAACTAAAACTCTTTTAGCGAGCGTTCATAGTTTGACTCCGTTAAGGACTATGGACAAAACCCCAACGGATGCGCTGGCAGGCGTTCTCTAGTGAGCCTGTTAGCTAAGCTTTCACTAGAGCATCCCACCGTCCGGGATAAGTGACGGTTCCTGCCCCAAGGATAAGCGGGGCTAAGCCTGTGAATGAGTGGTGTGTTAATACTCAAAGCGGACACGGGTTCGACTCCCGTCAGCTCCATTCCTAAAACATGTGTTTGATTATTAAATATCTTTCCAAGTGAGAGATCCAATGTTGGGTCTCTTTTTTCGTCTGTCTATACTGAGAAGGTAGCCCTAGGCTACGGAGGATTGGCATTGTTTGGAGCTGTCGATCTTCCTGGAAGTTGTCCACTTCTATTGTTTCTTTTTAAGAGTTTTAGGAAAATGCAATTCCCCGTCTGGCCTTACCTTAACCAACCTATCTTCAGTCGTAACCAGCAGGCGATTTACAACCCCTGGCGGTTTTGGCGTACCTACCAAGTTCGTTTTCTAGAGCGGTGTTGGCTTCGAGAATACCGTCCTGAAGAACATTACAAATCTTAATTGCAATACCTTGAAAATGCCAAGCTTTCTTGACTGTTGAATCGAACAATCGACAGCGAGAATATCTCTTTACCAAGTCTTAATAAAAGCCCCCGTCCTTGAGGTTCATGGCAACCTAAATTCTAGGGGTTGCTTTGTGGGTTCCCCGTTGCGGCGATCAGGCGGGGGAGGTCAAGCTGGATTTTAGTATCGACTAGGATTGTGTCGCTCAGGGCGATGCGTTCCCCTGTGATCCAAACGGTCTGGGGTCGAAAGCCATAGAGGCGACGGGGGGAGGGATCGCGATAATCCGCTGGGGTACGATGGTGGCCTTGGGGGATTCGCCGCAACAGAACCTTCAGAGCATCTTTTATATCCGCTGATGCCACCTCTGTGGCGGTGCCGACCAGATAAAGACCTTGCCCTTGGCCTACGGCTCGGTTGGTGCTGTAGATGGCGATGGCGGCTCTGCCCTGATTGGCATAGAGATTCTGAGAATGTTGAGCTGATTTGGCCGAAGACCAGTACAGATTCCAGTCGGCATCGTAGCCCAAGAGGAGGGGAGAGACCCAGGGCACGCCATCGGAGGAACTGGTGGAGAGGGTACCGTAGATCGTATGTTCAAGAATATGCTGAGCCTTGGCTAGGATGGCTGGAGTTTGGCTGTCGTCGGTGTTAACCCAGCGGTTTGCAGGACTTGCTTTGGCCATGGTAAGCGCACTTGTGTATCGATAACATCAGCATAGAGGAGTTGTCGGTTGAGTTTGCTGTGCTGTTTGCCGCCGTTGCTCGGTTGGGGCTTTCTCGATCCCAGGCTAAGCGGTGGCTAGCTGGCAAGGTAAGGTAGGGACAGAGGATCCAGAACTACTTTCAGAGTCCTTGGAAGGTGATGTATTATCCTGTGATTTAGTGCTAGGCCGCTACCCCATTATTTTCCCTGTGCCCTCTGATGCAGACCCCAGGCTTTTTTCGTACCGCACAGCAGTGGTTTTTCCGCACCCCTGAGCGTGCCCTTAACCAGGCCTATGAAGCGGCGCAGATGATTGAGGCGATTGAGCGGGAGTACTTTGGTGGCAATCCCATTTCTTCGCGCTACGGCAACTATGGCGATAGTGCCATGGAGTATTTCCAGGCCGAGTTGAAGAAGTACCTCAACCTGATTAAGGTGCGCATGGCGGAGTTTCGCGCTAGCCGCACAGTGATCCGTGCCTCTGACCAGCGTATTCTAGAGGTCGATCTGTCTCCGTCTGAGGCCGATGAGTTGGCGGTGAATGTGGTGGATCGGCAGGCGGTTTTGTTTCGCAAGCTGCGGCTCGTGGATGAAGTTCTAGCCCGCTATGCCACCCTAGAAGCCCCCCCAGAACGGGTCATTACGCTGACGGAGGGAGCCAACGGTAGCCTTGCCTCGGCTCAGTCTACCCAGGTTTTGCGAGCCAAGGCGGAACAGTCACGGGGGCAAGGGAATGGCGCAGCGGATCCAGCCAGTGATAGCCGAGATGGCCTCTCAGAGCGGATTAGTGTGTTGCCCCGGTCGATCCTGCGCACGGTGGATCGCATTCGTCAGGATCTCGACCCCAATGCCGAAGAGGAGGTGGTGCAAGACTTTCGTACCTCCAAGGCGAGAACCACCGCCGCCATTCGTTTTTTGCTGCTGTTGGTGATTGTGCCGCTGCTGACTCAGCAGTTCGCCAAGATCTTCTTAGTGGGGCCTGTGGTCGATCATTTCCGCCAGGATCGTCAGGCCGATGTTTTCCTGAACGTCGAAATGGAGGAAGAAGCCCTCCACGAGTTGCAACAGTTCGAGGAACGCCTGCGGTTTGAGGTACTAATTGGTAAGGCTCCTCCTCTTTCGGAGCTCAAGATTGAGCGCCAGGTGCGGGAAAAGGCCGTAGAAATTGAGGAAGAGTATCGCCAGCGCAGTGCCGCTGCCATCAAAAATATCTTTGCCGACATGATGGCAGCGGGAGCCTTTGCCCTGCTGTTAATTACTCGCAAACAGGATGTTGCTAACCTGAAATCCTTCATGGACGAAATTGTCTATGGTCTCAGCGACAGCGCAAAGGCCTTCATTATTATTCTGTTCACTGATATTTTCGTTGGTTTTCACTCGCCTCACGGATGGGAAGTGTTGCTAGAAGGTCTATCTCGCCATCTGGGCTTTCCGGCTAACCGAGAGTTTATCTTCCTATTTATTGCCACATTCCCAGTGATTCTCGATACGGTATTCAAGTATTGGATTTTCCGCTACCTCAACCGTATTTCTCCTTCGGCAGTGGCCACCTATAAGAATATGAACGAGTAAGCCGAACCCTAATACCTGGATTGTCTTTTAGAGCCATAGAATCTAGATTGGAGGCTGCGGCAAGTTGGCTCTCAGTAATTGAATTTTGGCGGGGTGATCGCCGAAGGAAACCTACAATTTTGCTCGCAGTTCTGCCTTGATTCGGTTTAAAATCGAAGCCTCATCTAGGCTATCTAAAATATGGCGCACGACGGCCTTTGGCCCCTCTGGCCCCCAGGTAGCCCCGTTGGTGAGGTAGGTCTTAGTGACCTGCCCCAGGCCGTAGGTGGAGAGTCCGGCGACGGCGGCTTGGGTGATGGCGACCGGAATGTAGGGCGCAAGGGACAGCCCCCCGGTGGCGATGGCCGAAACCCCTAGCAACCCTTTGAGGGAACTGAGGCCCACGGTCACCACCAGTTCACTGAGGGTGATGCCGCCTAGGCCGATGGCGATTTGCTTTAAAAGCTGGAACGCTGCCGTTTGGGTCATGGGCAGGCCGTAGATGCGGGAGAGGGTGAGGATCAGCGACACATCAATGATGGCCCCACTCAGCAGATCGGCCATGGTGATGGGGTTGAGGGCCACGGCCACGGCGGTAATCATCACCCCGTTCCAGATGGTGTCGTCGGCGATGCGGTCGCAGATTTGCCGCTTTCGTTCCACAATTTCAGCGCTCACCGACTCCGCGTAGAGCAGCGTATTCAGCGCCACCAGAGCCTTGCCTTCCCGCTGCAAAATGTCCAAGATCTTGAGTTTCAGGGCATCGACTTGGGGGGTGCCGCGCACGGTTTCGTAGGTTGTAGTACCGTCCGCCTGGGCCACCGCCTGCACCGCCAGGGGAGAAGCCGCCGCCATCACGATCTCGTCGGGCGAAATCAACGCCTGCAACCGCTGGTCACAGAGGGTGTCGTAGATCTGCTGGCGATCGGTTTCTGGGTATTGATCCACCTTGTTAAACACCAGCAGGATGGGCTTGCTGGCCTGTCGCAGGGCATACAGCGCCTCGTACTCCACCCGTGTTAGGTCTCCGGCAATCACAAACAAAATTAAGTCCACCTGTTCGGCAATGCGCTGGGCTAGGGCGGCCCGTTCCTCTCCGGCCACCTCATCTAGGCCCGGTGTGTCGATCAGCTCAATTCGCGACTGGCCCATACTCTGGAGCGACACCCGCAGTAAATCCGGCGTATCGGTTTCCATCGACTCTCGGCTCACCGTCCAGCGCGCCCCTTCTACCACCTGCGTTACGCCGTGGGTGGGGCCAGTGGCGAATACCTCCGCCCCCAGCAGCGCATTCAGCAGAGAAGATTTTCCGCGTCCCACCAGGCCAAATACCGCAATATGAACGACGGTATTTTCCAGCTTATCCAGTAGGCCATTGAGGCTGTTGATCGCCTCATCCAGCCCGGTACGTTCCCGTGGGGTGAGCTTGAGGCGCTGCACCAAATCCCGCAGGGCATCCTGAGCACGGCGATAGTTGAGGTCGTCTTGTAGGTCTTGAAAATCTCCCACCAGGGCACCGAGTTCCTGCTCTACTTCGTCCCAGGTGGGCGGGGCGGTG
>CAZWNR010000380.1:0-4667 GCA_964635665.1 uncultured bacterium
CGGTGAGGCCAATTTCCGCCAAAAATTCGTTGATATCGCGCACCTGGGCCGAGAAAGCTTGGGCGCGGTCGCGGTAGGCGGGGTCGTCTTGCAGAATGTGGCCGTATTCCTTCAGGGTGTGGCCACAGCCAGCGGCGTTGATCGCCACGTAGTCTACCTGGGCTGCCTCAAAGGTATCGATCATTTGGCGAGCTAGGGTTTCGGCCTGGGAAGATTCTCCTTGGTGGGCGGGCAGGGCGGCGCAACAGCCCTGGGCACGGGGGATTACCACCTCACAGCCGTTAGCACTCAGCACCCGCGCCGTGGCGGCATTCACATCGGAAAAAAAGACCCGCTGCACACAGCCCAGCACCATCCCCACCCGGTAGCGGGTTTCCCCCACGGCGGGGATCACCTCCGGCAGGGTATCTCGGAAACTCTCGGCGGTCACCGGGGGCAACAGCGATTCCATCGCCGCCAGGTTGGGGGAAAACTTGGCCAGCAAACCCGTTTTTTGCACCAGTTGGGAAAGCCCTAGCTTTTGGTACAGGTACAGCGGCCCCGCCGTCAGTCTCAGCCGTTGGGGGTAGGGAAACAGATTAAAAATCAGCGTACGCAGCAGGGTGTCGGGCAGGTTGCGGGGATGGTTGCGCTGCACCTGGGGCCGCACGGCGGCGATGAGCTGGTCGTACTGTACGCCGGAGGGGCAGGCCGTGGTGCAGGCTAAACACCCCAGGCAAGAATCGAAATGCTGCACCGAGGTAGGGGAGAGGGGCGCTTCCCCCTTGTTGATGGCGTCCATCAGGTAAATCCGGCCCCTGGGGGAATCCATCTCCTTGCCAATCACCCGATAGCTGGGGCAGGTGGTGAGGCAAAAACCGCAGTGAACGCAGGCATTAATTAAGTCTGGGCTAGGGGGATGCAGGGCATCGAAGCCGTCGCACTGGGGAGTAGAGGCGGGAGCCACCGAGGTCGAAGTCTCCGATGTTTGCATAGCCTAGGACATAACCAACGTTCCTAGCCTAACGCGTGGGCCGATGGTTTTCCTACCCGCTTGAGCCAACGAGATCCCTAGAAAAATTAATCCTCAGAATAGGTCGCACCAACCCTGTTGAGAGAGCCCAGGACTGAACGTCCAAGGCTCAAAGCCGAAATCCTCTGAAGAGGATTCGGGGGTGAGCGGATTCAGACCCAGTCTTCAGTCTGCGACCGCAGACTTTCGCGATCAGCCAGGGAGTTCACTCCCTGGTGGTTATGGCCGGAGAGCCCAGGACTCAACGTTCTTGATTAAGAATTCTCTCGCCGCGATCCAATCTCCTAGGTCATTGCCGACAATAGAACCCATGCCAACGGTTGATGGATCTGGCCAGTTCAGGGTGTTTCGGCAAACTCACGCTGACCACTGCCACCCAGGAGACTCACGGTATGAAACTGGCCTATTGGATGTACGCTGGCCCCGCCCACATTGGCACCCTGCGTATCGCCAGTTCCTTCAAAAATGTGCATGCCATCATGCACGCCCCCCTTGGGGACGACTACTTTAATGTGATGCGTTCCATGCTAGAGCGGGAGCGGGACTTTACTCCCGTCACCGCCAGCATCGTGGATCGCAACGTGTTGGCGCGAGGCTCCCAGGAAAAGGTGGTCGATAACATCGTCCGCAAAGACCAAGAGGAACGCCCCGACCTGATTGTGCTGACTCCCACCTGCACCTCCAGCATTTTGCAGGAGGACTTGGCCAACTTTGTACAGCGGGCCAGCCTGGATGCCAAAGGCGACGTGATGCTGGCGGATGTGAACCACTACCGCGTCAACGAACTGCAAGCGGCGGATCGCACCCTGCAACAGATCGTCCAGTTTTATACCGAAAAGGCCCGTAAACAGGGCACCCTTCCCCAGGGCAAAACCGAAAAGCCCTCGGTTAACATCATCGGCCTCACCACCCTGGGCTTCCACAACAACCACGACTGCCGCGAACTCCGCACCCTAATGGCGCAGCTCGGCATCGACGTAAACCTGGTGATGCCCGATGGCGCGTCCGTCCACGACATCCAAACCATGTCTCGCGCCTGGTTTAACCTGGTGCCCTACCAGGAAGTGGGCCACCTCACCGCCGAATACCTGCAAACCGAGTTCGGGATGCCCTGCGTCAACATCACCCCCATGGGCATTGTGGAAACTGCCCGCTGCATCCGCGCCATCCAAACGGTGCTCAACCAGCAAGGGGCCGAGGTGGATTACGAAGGCTTCATCGACGAACAAACCCGCTTTGTCTCCCAGGCCGCCTGGTTCTCCCGCTCCATCGACTGCCAAAACCTGACTGGAAAGCGGGCCGTGGTCTTTGGCGATAGCACCCACGCCGCCGCCATGACCAAAATTCTGGCGCGGGAAATGGGCATCAAAGTCGTCCTGGCTGGCACCTACTGCAAATACGATGCCGACTGGTTCACCGAGCAGGTGGGCGACTACTGCGACGAAATTCTGGTCAGCGAAGACAATGGCGCGATCGCCGACCGCATCGCCCAACTGGAACCCGCCGCCATCTTTGGCACCCAGATGGAACGCCATGTGGGTAAACGGCTGGATATTCCCTGCGGTGTCATTGCGGCCCCCATCCACATCCAAAACTTCCCGGTGGGCTATCGGCCTTTCCTCGGCTACGAAGGGGCCAACCAAATTGTGGATTTGGTCTACAACTCCTTCACCCTCGGCATGGAAGACCACTTGCTAGAGTTCTTCGGCGGCCACGATACCAAGGAAGTCCTCACCGCTACCATGTCTGCCTCCGCCGACCTGGGCTGGAGTGCCGATGGCATGGCCGAACTGCAAAAGATCCCCGGTTTTGTACGCGGCAAGGTGAAACGCAACACCGAAAAATTCGCCCGCGAGCAGGGCATCGGCCAAATTACCGCCGAAGTGCTCTATGCCGCCAAGGAAGCGGTGGGGGCTTAGGGGTTTCCTATGGTTGGGGCGCACTGCGGTGCGCCCGTACCGGGAGAAGCTATAGCGGGTTTCATTGAGATGAGGTGTATTCATCGAAGAAGCAAAAATCCTGTCTGGCAATGCTTGCGTCGTTTACGAGCGTTCTCATCATTATGAAATCTGTTATAAATTTTTCTAGAGGGTTTCCGTGTAGTCGTTTTTCTCAAGTATATTAGGCGGAGACTGGTAGCATAGACACCTCATAGAGAGCAGATGTACGGGAAGTATTAGTATAATTAGATTATTAGACCTCCTTAGCTATGAGCCTATATTCCATATGCTCATAATGACATTTGAGAAATTAACTTCAAACGTCTTAACAAGCTATCTAAAGAACAGTAAATTCTTTCAATCTCGCTTTACTTGTAAATATCTACCATGAATAATTCTTCGTTTCTAGAATTGATTCTTTCAGAGATTGACGAACTCACGGAAAAATTAAAGGAGATTTCTACGCTAGAATTAATATTAGACTCTGAAATGCAAAAGGAGATAGGAAATCTATTAGGCATTATAGCAAAGCTTAAAAGTGAGCTATTGGTTGCACAGATGAGTGGTAATAAAAGGAAAAATGCTCGACTAGCATCAATGATACCTAGTGTTAAAGTTGCAGTTCAGGCGATTCAAAAAAACTCGAATAAAATACTAGTAAAACGATTAAGGCGAGACGTTGAGTACTCAATATGCAAGATAGAATATCCTTTACTTGCTCCTTTTGTCGGAATGTTTAAGAGTTTTCTGTACAAAGCCGAAACCCACACAAAGGTTTGTTTCGGATTATTTGCTGCACTTCCTGTTCATTTGCTATCACCAGTTGCGCTAGCTTATCTTTTGGCAACTGCTAATTTCCATCTTCAACCTTTATTCGCAGAGAATATACAACAATCACCTACTTTGCTAAGCCTGCCAAATGATCGACAAGTTGAAAATAATACAGTAGTTAGAATTTCTGAATATGATTTTCAGGAGGCTTCAGCACTCTTGATATTGTCCGCGATGGCAGGTGCTACTGGTAGTGTGGTAAGTATCATGCTAAGGTTAGACCAGTATCAAAATCCAAAGTACAAAGAAACTCTTTTGCCCGTATTTGTAGGGGCCTTTAAACCTGCCATTGGTGCATTTTTAGGTATATTTGTATTTGCCCTAATCAGTTCAAATCTACTGCCTATAACAATTTCTAAAGATGAAGCGAAGCCTATTGATCGATGGTTGGCATTTCTTGCTATTTCTTTTGTCGTTGGATTTAGCGAGCGACTAGCAAATGACGTAGTAAGTAAAGTTGAGCAAATTGTACCAGGTAGCGAAAGCTCACAAAGAGGCACTCTTTCTTCCGAATCAGAGCTTCTAGCTGCTGAAGAAGAAGAGAGAAAATAATTTCGGAAGAGTCGAATCTATCACCATTTGTTCATATACGTCAACTACTTTGCCATGTGGGCAATATCTCTAACCCATCAACTAATAAATTGCTATTGTCAAGTTTGTAGGGTGGGCATTACCCACCATTCTTCCCTACTTTTCTATGTGGGCCGTGCCTACCCTACTCGCTGGATTTATTGGTTGTATCTAGGCCGATGAAAACCTATCAACCAACTATAAGCCAATTATTCGAGATACTGTAAAATCGAGCCATCCTAGGGCTAAACGCTGACTCCAAAGCTTGCAGCCGTGATCTGCTTGTTTTTCCGTATCCCACAGGATACAGTTAG
>CAZWNR010000381.1:0-4666 GCA_964635665.1 uncultured bacterium
GCCCCCCGCCGCCAGGACGTGCCTGAGGGTACGCACAGCATAGATCAGCCCGGAGGCCCCGGTAATGCCGACGATCAGGGGTCGGGCCGGGGGCTGGGGCGCGGAGTGCATGGTCACGACCTATTCGCTCTCGTCGATGCTGAGGTCGTTTTCGGCGGCTTCAGCGGCGTCCTCGTCGTAGGCGGGGCTTTCTTCGTCGTCGGGCACTTGGCTACCGCCACCCACAGCCACGAGGTCAATCTGCTGACGGTAGTAATCCACGCTCTTCACCTGCACATCCACCTTGTCGCCTAGGCGATATTGCTGGCGGTTTTTGCGGCCCACCAGTTTTTGCTGACGGGCGCGATACTCGTACCAATCGTCCTTGAGGGAGCTGACATGCACCAGCCCCTCCACCAGCAGTTCTTCGATTTCCACAAAGAAGCCGTAGGACTGCACCCCGGTAATCAACCCGTGGAACACTTCCCCGGTGTGGGATCGCATAAATTCGGCCTTTTTTAGACCTTCTAGGTCAGATTCAGCTTCCTGGGCCAGGCGTTCTCGCTCCGTCAGGTGAATGGCAAGACGGGGCAGGTCGTCCTCTAGCTCGTGCTGATTCTCGGGGGGCAGCACGTTCCAGTTAATTTGGCCGTGGCAGGAACTGTGGTGCAGATCGACCCCATCCTTAGAACGGGTGGAGCGGCGATCTCGGCCCGACTCGAACACCGCATGGAGAATGCGATGCACCATCAAATCGGCATAGCGACGGGAGGGGGAGGTGAAGTGGGTGTAGCCCTCGGCCAAGCCTAGGCCAAAGTGCTGAGAAGGATGGGTGCTGTAGAAGGCGGGCTGGATGGTTTCTAGCAGCAGATAGGTCAGGATCTTCTCGGCGCTAGAGGCCGCAAACTGTTCCACAAACCGCTGGTAGTCCTTGGGTTGGGGCGCTTCTTCGGATTCCAGGGCAAGCTGGATCTCCATATTTTCCGCTAGCTTCGTCAGTTCCTGTACGTCGTTGGGATCGGGGGCGCGGTGCAGTCGATAGATGGCGGGCACCCCTAAGGCCACGAGGTGCTGGGCCACCAGTTGATTGGTCAGCAGCATACATTCGGTGACAATTTGCCGAGCGGAACCGCCCGCCGAGACCACCATCACCCCCAGCAAGCCCTCGTCGTCGTACTGGAATTTGGGAGAGCGGTAATGGGCCAGGGGTTCCTCGGCATCCGCCGGAAAGTCGTACTCGGGCAGGTTTAGCTCGAAGGAGCCGCGATGGAGCCGCTGCCGCTTGATGGCCTGACTGAGGTAAAGCAGATTGTCGAGCAGGTCGTAGATGGGGGTGAGCTTCTTCAGCGCCTTAGCCTCTATCCCCAGGCTGCTGAGCACGTCGGGATTATCGCGCTCCAGAATGGCCTGGGCCTCTTGGTAGGTGATGTGGTGGTTAACGTTTACCACGGAGGGACGGATCTCGTACTCCACCACGTTGCCCCGGTCATCAAGGGTAATCAGCACCGATAGGGCCAGCCTATCCTTGTCGACCTCTAGGGAACCCAATGGCCCCGACAGCGGCGGCGGCAGCATGGGAATCACCGTGTCGCCCAGATACACCGAGGTGCCCCGTTTGGCAGCCTCTTGGTCAATGGCAGAATGGGCCGGAACGTAGCGGGTGATATCGGAAATGTGAACCCCTAGTTGCCAGTGGCCCGCCTCGGTTCTTTCTAGGGTGAGGGCATCGTCTACGACGGAGGCATTGGGGCCGTCGATGGTGAGGGTGAGTACCTCGCGCAGATCCAGCCGATCCTTGAGGTCTGTCTTGCCCAGGCGGGTGGGTAGGGCTGCGGCCTCGGCCAGCACCCGATCTGAAAATTTGCGGGGCAGATCGTGCTTGCAGTGAACGATATCGAGGTCAGAGGCGGCTTCGGCATCGCTGCCCAAAATTTGCGCCACCCGTCCCTGGGGAGGATTTTGACCGAGGGGATAGCGGATGATTTCCACATGGGCCAACTGATCCACGGCCTCTTGCAGATTGGTGCCGTTGGCCAGCAAGGATAGCTCAAACAGCAGCCGATCGTCGAGGGGAACGGCTCGGTAATCGTTGTCTTCTTGCTTGACGCGGGCCAGCACCGAGGCGTTGGCCCGTTCCAAAATCAGCCGCACCTCGCCCTCGGGGCTGCGTCGTCCACTGCCTTCCTTGGTCACCCGTACCAGCACTCGGTCGCCGTTCCAGGCCGTATTCAGGTGGCTTTCGCGCACGTAGATATCCTCTGCTCCCTCTTCGTCCTGGATGGCAAAGCAGAAACCCTTACTAGAGCAGCGGAGCTTACCCTCCACGACGCCCTCCTCCGGGTTGCGCCGATATTTACCTCGTTCCTTCACCAATACCCCAATGCGCTCTAGGGCATCAACGGCGATCTGCAAGTCCCGCTGGCTGGTATCGGTGGTGCAGTGTAGCTTCTTTTCGAGGTTTTTCAGAGTGAGGGTTTTGTCTTTTGCAAAACTTGCTAATAATGCCGCAATCGAAAATTCCATGTAGCGACTCATTCCTAAGGATTGTTCGTGCCTGATCGGTGCCTAATTCGTGCCGTGTTGTCCGTCGCGTTTCTAGGCAGCAGCGCATGGGTGCCGTGGCCTAGCCATCGCGAGGGAGGATGGTGTCTAGGGGCTAGCTGTGGGAAAAACTGGATGGGAACCCAACGGCCAACCGTGAATTGAATCGCCTGTCCTTGACCTGAGTGGAGTCGAAAGGGCCAAGCAATGGGCCTTACCGGGTTCTTCAAGGGAACCCGCAAAGCACACCCTTTACAGTGTCTCAATAAATGGGACGCTGTCAAATGTTTTTGTCAATGCTGCGTTACGCTTTGCAACATTTTGTGGTTAGAAAATTGGTATCTGAAGCTGGAGGTAGTCGTCCCAACGGTCCTCCGTTCTACCCATGTAGGCGCGGATCAACGTCTGCCCTAGGCACGTTCTCCGGTGACAATGTAGGCTACTCGCTTGCCCACGTTGGTGGCGTGGTCGGCAATGCGTTCCATGTAGCGGATAGCCAATACCAGCAGCACCGTGGGCTCGACGGATCCGATGAGATTCGTTTGGTGGGCCAGCAGGGCGTAGAGCTCATCGTAGTCGCTGTCTACGGCGTCGTCCTTTTGTTTAATCTCTAGACCAGCGGTGGCATCGAGATCGGAGAGGGCCAGCAGACTCATTGCCACCATGGATCGGCAGCGATCGAGCATGGTTTGTACCCGCCCCATCAGAGGGTGGACTGGGTAGGGGAAGAGCTTGATCGCCACATCCCCCAGATCCTTGGCATAGTCGCCGATGCGTTCGAGGTCGCGCACCATTTGAATAAAGGCCCCCACCCGGCGCAGATCCCCATCGGCTGGGGCTGGCAGGGTAAAGAGATGCATGCAATCTAGCTCAATTTGGCGATAGAACTGGTCCACCTGCTTATCCTGACTTCGCAGTCGTTGGGCCGCTTCTAGGTTACGATCACACAGAGCATCCCGCGCCAGAACGCAGGAGTTTTCCACTAGGGCACCCATGCGGAGCAGATCCCGCTGCACTCGTAGCAACTGGCGCTCAAACTCGCTGCGAATGGGCGACGTTTTGTTCACAGCCATTGATGGTGTCAACCACGGGTCAGCATCCTGCACCAATATTCTCTCCCTGAGGCCATCCTCGCCCTTGGTCTAACCAGGTCGCTAGCTAGCTTAGCGCTAAATTCCCTCGATTTACGAGTTCTACAGATCCCTGGAACATCCCTAGGCGAGATGCCGGTTGGCGCACCAAAGATTCTGCGCCGGGCGCGGTTGTCACGCTCCGACAGCCCTTGGAGCCCGTTGAGGTCAGGAGCCTTGATCCCGCTGACGGATCTGGGTTCCGACCAGGTTTGTCAGTCTACCCGAGAGAGCTATGCCCCTCGGGGCACCCAAGACTAACCCCAAGTATCTATCAGCCCAGTCATCGGCGCATTAAGCTGTGTAACAGTTCCCCCAATCCTAGGTATAGAAAAGGTCGTCTTAGTTAACAATCAGGTCTAGACAAGTCTGTCATCCATCGTTCACCCCGTTTGTGAGGAACTGTTCTATGGCGCTTTCAGATACTCAGGTTTTCATCGCCCTGGCTCTGGCCCTGATTCCCGGTGTACTCGCTTTCCGTCTGTCCACCGAACTGTACAAATAATCTCCGCCTGGATTGCCACCCCCTGGCCTTAATCCCACGGACAAGCCCCTAGTCTATTGGACTAGGGGCTTCTTTCGTAGGAAATACCTAAAGCCCCAGGCCAGGATCCGTTTTGATGGTGCCCAGCGCCCCGGAATACACCAGCCCCCGTCGGGTATCGAGGGTGAGGATGGTGCCATCACGGATGATTTCCGTGGCGTTTTTTACCCCCACAATGACTGGAACACCTAGTCGCAGACCAATCACCGCCGCATGGCCCGTGAGGCTGTCGTCCTCGGTAATAATGCCCCCAGAGCGCCGGATGGCCTCCACAAAATCGGCGCTGGTGCGGGGCACAATCAGAATTTCACCATCGTTAAAGTCGCTGATATCCAGGCTGCTGTGGGCCACCCGCGCCCGACCGCTGACGGAGGCTTCACCGATGCCCACGCCCCGGCCCAGCACCGCCGTTACCACATCCACCTTAATCAAGTCCGTGGATCCAGACACCCCTTGCAGGGTGCCAGCGGTG
>CAZWNR010000382.1:0-4664 GCA_964635665.1 uncultured bacterium
GTCAATGCGGCGGTGGGAGGGGCCTCGCGCAGCCAGCACCTGGTGGGCAATGCCGTTGATCTGCAAGTGCAGGGCATGAGCGGTCGCCAGGTGGCCAACGCCGTGATGCTCACCTGGCCCGGTGGCATCGGCATCTATAGCAACATCCCCAACATCATCCATTTAGACTTGGGGCCAAAGCGCGTTTGGGGATTCTAGCACCGTTGAGGGGTTATCCCCAATCCTGACTGACGGCCTCTGATGACAACGGATTAGGTTACGGATCGGGAGGGCCCCATGGGGACGAGCTCTCATGGGGATGGGCGATGAGACTTTATTCTAGTTGCGATCCACATTACCGGAGGAATTAAAGGCCGTGTGGCAGACGCCTAAAGCTGAATTTCCGCCTTCACAAAATCGGGTTTGCGGCTTAGGGTAAAGCCCAGTTTTTCGCAAACCCGCTGCATGGGGCGATTTTCTCGCAAAATTTCGGCGGTGACACTCTGCAAGCCTTCGTCCTGGGCAATCTTGAGCAGTTGACGTAAGACCTCGGTGCCGATGCCCTGGCGTTGGTAGGCATCGCTGACCAGCATGGCAAACTCGGCCTGTTGGGTGCCGTGGCATTTGCTGAGGCGGCCCACCGCCAGGATTTTGTGGTTGCCAGTTTCGGGGTCTTTGTAGTCCACCACGAGGGCCATTTCCCGGTCGTAGTCGATGAAGCAAATCCGGGTGAGGCGTTCGTGGGCGATGCGGTGGTTGAGGGTCATTAAATGGAAGTAGCGGAAGTAGATGCTTTCCTCGGAGAGGGTGTGGTGGAACTGCACCAGCAGTGGCTCGTCTTCGGGACGGATGGGGCGCAGAGTGACGGGGGAACCATCTCGCAGGTTGGAGGTGGTGACGTACTGGCTGGGGTAGGGGCGAATGGCTGGCCCCGGCAGGGTTTCTCCCGGTTCGGTCAGCACCGCACGAGCATCGAGGGCCACCAGAGGATAGCGGGCGTCGCCATCGAAGACCAGCAGCGGGTTAATGTCGAGTTCTTTGATTTGCGGCTGTTCGATGGCCAACTGGCTGACCCGCACCAAAATCATTTCTAGCTCGGTGAGATTGGCGGCTCGGCGACCGCGCACCCCCTGGAGGGCCTCGTAGATGCGGGTTTGCTCCATCAAACGACGGGCTAGAGTGGTGTTCAACGGCGGCAGAGCCACAGCGCTGTCTCGGTAGACCTCCACCAGTTGCCCCCCGGTACCGAAGAGGATGACAGGGCCAAACTGGTCATCCACGCTGCTGCCCAGAATCAGTTCATAGCCCTTACTGAGGTTGAGCATGGGCTGTATAGTCACCCCCTTGAAGGCGGTGTCGCCAAAGCGGTGGCGAATGGCGGAGGCTATTTCGGTGTAGGCGGTGGCGACTTCCTCGGCGGTTTGCAGGTTCAGGCGCACGCCCCCCACGTCGGTTTTGTGGGTGAGGGTTCTCGATAACAGCTTCACCACCACGGGATAGCCCACGGCTTCGGCGGCGGCGACGGCTTCCTCGGCGGCAAAGGCGGGCCGCGTATCCACCACGGGAATGCCGTAGACCTGGAGGATTTGCTTGGCCTCCAGTTCCGTCAGCAGGGTGCGGTTTTCGCTGCGGGCGGTTTGGATGATGGTCGTCACCTGGGACAGATCCCGTCCGCTGCCAAATTCCGATTCCGGCAGCAGGGCCGGGGTTTCATAGATGCCGCGCAGGTTGTAGCTGTACTGCCACATGGCGTTGAACTGGCGGGCGGCGGTGTCGGGGTAGCGGTAGGTGGCGATGCTGGCCCGATTCAGAATGGCTTCTCCCTCGTTGACTTCGGCCCCACCCATCCAACTGGCAATCAGGGGCTTGGTGGAGGTCTTGGACAGTTCCACCAGGCGTTCCGCCGTTTGGGTGGGGGCGGTCATGGCTTGAGGGGTTAGCACCACCAACAGGCCGTCGCTGGTGGGGTCGTCAATGGCGGCCCGGATCGCCTGGGTGTAGCGGTCGGGGTCGGCGTCGCCCAAAATATCCACGGGGTTGCCGTGGCTCCAGTGCCCAGGGAGGACTTGGTTCAAGGCCGCTAGGGTTTCGTCGGATAGACTTGCCAATTGGCCCCCAGTGCCAATCAACGCATCCGTAGCCAACACCCCTGGGCCACCCGCATTGGTGATGATTGTTAGCCTCGGCCCTTGGGGTCTTTGGGGCTGTTTGGCGAGAACTTCTGCCAGGTCAAACAGGTCGGAAATTTGCTCTACCCGCAGCACCCCACAGCGCCGGAAGGCCGCATCCAGCACCGCATCGCTGCCCGTCAACGTCCCCGTGTGGGAGGCCGCCGCCTGGGCTGCTTGGGTCGAGCGCCCCGCCTTGATCACAATGATCGGCTTGGTCAGGGCCACCTCCCGCGCCGCCGACAGAAACGACCGGGCATTGCCGATGGATTCCATATAAATGACAATGCTGCGGGTGTTGGGGTCGTCGCCCAGATAGTAGATCAAATCGCCCCAGTCCACATCCAGCATGGAACCAATGGACACAAAGGCGCTAAAGCCGACGTTTTCCTGCAAGCTCCAGTCGAGCACGGCGGTACAGAGCGCCCCCGACTGGCTAATAAATCCCACATGGCCACGACGGGCAAAGGTGCTAGCAAAGGTGGCATTTAGCCCGGTCAGAGGGTTCATCAACCCCAGGCAGTTGGGGCCAATCAGCCGCATTTTTTGCCCTTGCAGGTGGGCCTGAATTTGTTCCTCTAGAGCCAGTCCGACGGGGCCAATTTCCCGAAAACCAGAGGCCAAGACGACCACACCTTTCACGCCTGCCACGGCGCAATCTTTGACCAAATCCGGCACCGTGGGGGCGGGGGTAGCAATAATCGCTAGGTCAATTTTGTCAGGAATGTCTTGAATACTGGGGTAAGCCCGAATGCCCAACACACTGCGCCGACGCGGATTCACCGGATACACAATGCCCCCAAAGGGACTGCTAATCAGGTTCCACAGCAGGGTACGGCCCACGCTGCCATCTCGATCCGTCGCCCCAATCACCGCCACAGTTTCCGGGTTAAAAATCGCCCCCAAGGGCTGACGATCCACCCGCAAAATGTCGTAGGCCCGATCCGCTGACGTTTGAATTGTATCGACCATGACCATTGCTTCCCTATAGATCAACCCCCTCCTCTGTTGTAGATCGAGGGACCGATTTATTTTGTGGTTGCGCCTATTTTCTTAACGCCCACCGAGTTGCCCAATCAGCTATGGAGCCTCAGTTTATCGGACTCCGTTGATTGCACCTGTGGTTTAACAAGTTGGCAGTCAAGGGTATGGGATTCGGGATGGAATACATCCAACGCGCTGTAGAGACGCGCTACAGATTGGTGGAGATCGCTTGAACAGGGCAGGTGGGAATACACTGCTCACAGACAATACAGCGGCTGCGGTTAAAGACCAACTGAAAGCTGCTGGGATCTAGGGTGAGGGCGCGGGTAGGGCAAACGCCTGTGCAAAGTCCACAGTGGACGCAGCGATCCCCATCAATCACAATTTCGCCGCTGGCCACGGAAACTTGAATATCCTGAGCCTCCAGCCAGTCGATGCCGTCGTTCAGTTGGTCAATATCCCCAGACAGTTCCACCACCAGCGTCCCGACCTGGTTGGGGGCCACCTGGGCGCGAATGATGTTCGCGGCAATATTGAAATCCTTGGCCAGCCGATAGGTAATCGGCATGTGAATCGAGCGCTTTGGGAAGGTAAGTTTGACCCGTTTTTTCATGGCTGGCGTCGCAAAGGGGGCGGCAGGCGAAGGGGGACTGAATCGTGAGGCAGGCCGCAGGGGGTAACCTGTCCTAGGCCAAAAGACCCCTTAGACTAGAGAGGGCGACCCGAATCGGGCCATCGCTATTTGGCAGTTTTACTGTAACTGTTCCCACTGTACCGTTAGTTTTCCTGAGTTCCCATGGCTGCAAATGTTCCTTCCTCTGCCAACACCCTTCGCAACCTGGTGATCGCGGTGGTCGCCATCGTCCTCACCGTAGCCCTTTTCTTTGGCTTGCGTACCCAGACAGCAACGCCCTCCCTGTCCACCTTAGCCAAAACGGCTACCCCCTACGATGTGGCCCAAACCAACGGTAGACCCACCCTCCTAGAGTTCTATGCCGACTGGTGTACCGCCTGTCAAGCCATGGCCCCGGCGATGGCCGATCTGCGTCAAACCTATGGCAACCAAGTGAACTTTGTCATGCTCAACATTGATAACGACAAGTGGCTGCCGGAAATGTTGCAGTATCGGGTAGACGGTATCCCCCACTTCGTCTACTTTGACCCCAGCCATGCCCCAGTAGCCACAGCGATTGGTGAACAGCCTCGCGCCATCCTGGCCGAGAACCTGGATGCCCTACTAGCGGCGGCCCCCTTGCCCCACGCCCAAACCCTAGGCCGCACCTCAGACATCAGCACCGATCCCCTCAACCGTCGCGCCATCGTTGATGATCCCCGTGCCCACGGCAGCCAGGTTGTGAACGAATCCCTGTGAACTGATTAATAGACCACCCCTCGGTAGCGGCGTTGTTTCGCACCTTTGCTAACGCCTTCGTCGCCCTGAGGGGTTTGAGGGGGAGGGTTTTCTGCCGACTTCGGCAGATTGTCTAGGTCTGCCGAACAAATGGGTGGGGGAGGGGTGACCTGCTTAGGTTG
>CAZWNR010000383.1:0-4653 GCA_964635665.1 uncultured bacterium
ACTGGGCTTCGACGACTGGCAGAAACGCGGGCGCGATGATTTCGCCACCTAGGGCTATGGTCTCTGTCCCCCCTAGCTAGGGTGTTGCTAGGGCGTTGGCCCAGTCCTTGGCCCAGCTTAGATGTCGGTGAACCTCCTCTAGGGTTTTGGCTTCGCTATACAGGCGCAGGACTGGCTCTGTCCCGCTAAAGCGAATCAGCAGCCAGCTATCATCCGCCAGGGTGAGCTTATAACCGTCGATGGCTAGGATGTCCTTCACAGCCTTGCCAGCAACCTCCTTGGGGGGATCTGTGGCGAGTTGGTTCAACAGCTTGGCTTGCACCTCCATGCTGGCCAGGGGCAGATCGATACGGTCGTATTCGGAGAAATAGCCCGTTTTTTCCTGAAGTTGACGGTAGTAGTCGCTGAGATCCAGCTCCGACATCACGACAGCCTCCAGAACGTAAAGGGCTGACATGAGAGCATCTCGCTCCGGAATGTGATGACCATAGCCAATGCCGCCAGACTCCTCGCCGCCGAGTAGTACGGGGGCCTCTTGCATCCGATCGGCAATGTATTTATAGCCTACGGGGGTTTGGTGGAGCGCTAAGCCGTGCAGTTCGGCCACGGCGGGGATCAGATTAGATCCGCTGATCGTTTTGACGATTTCGCCGCTGTAGTTGCGGCGGGATTTGAGGTGGTCAATGAGGATAGGAATGAGAATTTGAGAGCTGAGAAATTGGCCATTGCCATCTACGGCGGCGATCCGATCGCTGTCGCCATCAAATACCAGCCCAACCTTGAGACCACCCTGGGGGGCTGGATCTTCTTTCACAGTGTCGAGGAGTTCCCCTAGGTACTTGGGCAGGGGTTCTGGCGGATTGCCGCCAAACAGTGGATCGGCATGGCGATGCAGTTCGTGGACGCTCTCGGCCCCCAAAAGCCGAGGCAGTCCTCCAGCAGCGGATCCGTACATGACGTCAGCAAAAACCGTCAGCTTGCCGCTGGAAATCGCTCCCTGAATCGCTGCAATGTCCACCGTTGCTTGGAGGGCTGCACAATAGTCGGGCCAAGGATCAAAACTGGTGATGGATCCCTTGGGGCCGATGGGATTGAGCGGTTGGGGCAGTAGTGCTTCAACCTGCTGGGTGACTTCTGGGGAGACCGATCCACCAAAGGCCCCTTTAATTTTGAGCCCGGAGTAGGTGGGGGGGTTGTGGCTGGCGGTAATGACGATGGCCCCTAGTAGGTTACGCTGCTTGGCAGCAAAGCTGAAGGCTGGGGTAGGGGCGTAGTCCTGGGAAAGGATGACATCAAAGCCCTGGATGGCAATGGCTTCGGCGGCAGTACAGGCAAATTCGGCGGATAGGAATCGACGGTCGTACCCCACCGCGATGGTACGGTTACCTGTGGTGTCGCCAAAGCACCGCTGGAGGACGTGGGCAGACACTGCGGCCACCTGGGCCACCCGCTCGAAGGTAAAATCGGCGGCGATAATGCCGCGCCAGCCATCGGTGCCAAACTTGATAGGCTTCGGGGTCGCTGAAATGGGGCCAGAGGAAGCTGCCATAACCTACGCTCTTAACAATGGTGGGACGGGAAAAGTGAATCTGTCTGAGTTTACCCATTGCTTCGGCCCTGTGAACAGACTCGGTGAGCCGAAGACCAAGTTTTCATCCTGGGGTAAGCCTTGCTAAAGGTTTCACAAAGCCGCTACGGTTTCCAGGGGAGCCAACCGCCTAGACCGATCCTATCGATCCTCATCTAGCCCTTGCAGCACGTGCCGAACGGTCAGCAGAGCGCTGAGACTGACAAACCCTTGGCAGCGGCCCTGTTGGGTTGTCATGCCTAGGGCGATGGCCGCTGCCTGGGAGGGATTGCGCACGAACCGAGGTGAGGTGTTGATGTAAACCACGGCACTGTGGACTAGGCGTGGAAACTGGACGGTTTCTGAGTAGGTTTCGCTCACGAGGACGTTAGCATGGCCGCTGCTGTAGCGGTTCATCCAATCGGCGGCTTCCGCCAGGCTACCCACCCGCCCCAGAATCACTCGCTTGGCTAGAAAGGGCTGTTGCCAATCTCGATCCGTAGCCAGCGGGAGATCGGGAATGTCCTCTCGGATGGCGTTATCGCCCAAGACCGTAAACCCGTTATCCCACAGGGCGCGGCAGAGTTGGACAATGGCCGCCGCACTACAGCCGGGGTGAATTAGCACCTTCTCTAGGGCGTTAATGGCGTCCGGCTCTCCCCGGTGACTATCCAGCACAATTTGGATCACGGTGGAGGACGACCCAGAGGCCGACCAGTAGAGATAGCAATTGCCCATGGCCATGGGCAACACTGGTACTGCCGCCTGACGCATCACCTGTTTGACCAAACTAGGACGTCCGTAGGGGATCACTAAATTAACGCCGGGATCTTGCAATAGCCAGGAGCGAGCCGCGTCCCCCGAATCGTCGGCGAGGGGAAGTAGCATCATTGCGGGAATATTGTGCTTGGCTAGGGCACGGTGGAGGGCCTGGGCGATGGCTTGATTGGTCTGGCTGGCCTCGTTGCCACCCTTGAGAATGAGTCCATTGCCCGTACGCACACAAAACCCAGCCATAATGGCGGCCAGTTCTGGAAACGCCTCGTACACAAAGGCCACCACGCCGAGGGGAACCACCTGGCTGTAGCCCGTTGCATCCTTTCCCCAGCGACTGGTGGGGAGGGCATTAAGCCAGCGGGGATCTCCCAGGGAGGCTAACCGCCTGAGAATTTTACTGGCGATGTGGAGGCGTTCCGGCGTGAGTTTCAGCCAGTCTAGTACCAAATCGGGCACGGCCATCTCTAGGCTTGCCTCTAGGTCAAGGGTGTTGGCCTCCAAAATCTCATTCTGGCTGTCCTCAAGCTGGGCGGCCATGGCCTCCAAAACCCGACTTTGGGCTTCCACGCCCGCTAGCCATAGCCCATAGCCAGCCTGAGCTACTTCACTAATGGCCACGCTGAGTTCCTCTTGGGATCCTAGGATAGCCATCGTCCTAACGCCGAGAGGCCAGCCAGAACACCAAACTCAGGGGTGCTAAAACCCCTAAAGCCATGAGCAAATGGGCTAGGGTTCTAGCGCTCTGGGGAGACTGAAACGCCGCTAAGGTGAGGAAAAAGGCCATTAGCACAAAGGAGGCCATAATCAGCAGAGAAGGATAGCTGAAGTTAACGGAAGACCGATCTAGCCGCCACTGCTGCCCTGTCCACCGCCAGGCGCGCTTATAGGGATAGTGGGTAGACAGTTGCTCTATCACGTAGCCATTCTCTTGAACGACAAAAATTTGTTGGCAGCGATCACAGCCAAAGGCTTCGGTCAGGGTAATGGGCTTAAGGCTGCCACTACGGCGGCAGGGGCAGGGATAATCGGCTTGATGATCGATCTTCTGGCTTTTGTAGGTGCGCACGATAACCTAGCTGCTGAGCTCAGGAAGAGGACAGATTCGTCGTTCATTATTCTGACACATTAACCAACTGCGCTAGGGAAGGCAACTGGCGCACTCGCTCAGCCTTGCCTCAGCCGAATCGTCTAGCCAGCACGGCCCCAACCACCCTGCCCTTCGACTTCCCTGGCGTTGCTAAAGCATTTCCTGGGGGACAACCCCCAGGGGAGCCTCCTCGGTGACCGCTAGCGGTTCGGTCTTCCGTCCTGTAAAATTATGCGATTCTGTTTCAGAATAATCGTGCAAGCCAGTTATGGAAGCTAGCCTTGGCGGCGAGCCCACGATGGCTGGCTGGATGCAGCCCTAGATGCAGCCAATGACTGGCTAAATCAGTAGCCCATGTTCCCTTAGCGATCTCGTCCCTCGGCACCCGAGATAAACCCGACATGACCTTAGACAAGTATCGTCTCCGCTCCGACTTCCTGGGTACCCAAGTGATTACGCGCAACTCTGGCCAGCGCCTTGGCATCGTGAGCCAGGTTTGGGTGGACGTGGATCAGCGCGAGGTGGTGGCCGTAGGCCTGCGGGAAAATGTCATGTCTAGTTTGGTCTCGGCCCCGCTGCAAATTATGCCCCTCAGCAGCATTCGCCAAATTGGCGATGTCATTCTGGTGGATGACGACACCGTTCTCGATGACGAGGTCAACATTGTCGCCTACAGCACCCTCGTCAATTGCGAAGTGATTACTGAAGCTGGGGAACCCCTGGGTCGGGTGCGAGGGTTTAAGTTTGACGTCACCAATGGTCGGCTTGAGACCGTGGTAGTGGCTTCCTTCGGTTTGCCCCAAATCCCCGATCAGGTGATCAGCACCTACGAACTTTCCATGGATGAGGTGGTGAGTAGTGGCCCAGATCGGCTGATTGTCTTTGAAGGGGCTGAGGAAAAAATGGTGCAGCTCAGTGTGGGTTTACTAGAACGCCTGGGCATCGGCAGTGCCCCCTGGGAACGCACCAGCGACAGCGAGTACATCATGCCCGTCTCTACCTCTAACCAGTTGCCCTCTGGTGTTCAGGCCCCCGCCGAATTTACCAAGGCCCGTCCTGCGGCCACCGAAGAGCGCTGGAGTGATGACGATTGGGGTGAACCTGAACGGGTGGAAGAACCCGTGGCTCGTGCCCAAGCCGCTGAAACCTATCGAGCCGCCAGCCTAACCGATGACTCTAACTGGGAGGAGGCACCCCCTGCCGCGGCCACCTACAATGTGCG
>CAZWNR010000384.1:0-4648 GCA_964635665.1 uncultured bacterium
GCTCCGTGGCCCTGGACTCCCTTAAGAGTGATATAACAGAGATACTCACACTCCTGGAGAGGTGGCAGAGTGGTCGAATGCGTCCGACTTGAAATCGGATGAGCCGCAAGGTTCCGAGGGTTCGAATCCCTCCCTCTCCGTTTAAACTGTCCCCTCGCCCTCAGCGGGTTGCATCGTCGCTCGGGTATGCAGAACCTCAAACGTCCACAGCAGCGCTAAACAGAACACCACGCTCAGAGCGACCACTAGCCAAAATCGGTGGGCAATCATGGGGCCTTGATCCATCGCCCAGCCCCCAATCAGGGGGCCAATGAAGTAGCCAATGGTCCAGCACTGGGAACTGACGGCGACGTAGGTGGCGCGAAGATTTGGCGGTGCAAGGTCGGACACGGTAGCGACAAAAAAGGGCTTGTAGGCCACCGAGGCGAGGGACAGGAAACAAAGAGCCACAATGGCCCAGATAAATTGACCGTCGGCAAAGGTGCCCGCCGCCCACAGAAGCATAAAGCCAAAGGCCCACAACACCATCGCGCCCATCAGCACAAAAATACGGCGCAGGGGCGTCAGGATGCTGGTAGTGGGAATTTGCAACACGGCCCCCACGCCGATGTAGCACCAAGTAAATAACCCTGCTGTGCTACCGACGGAGACCCCAGGGATGGGGTCATTCCCAGCGACAAAATTAGTGAAGTATAGGGGGATAGTACTGCTCACCAGGGCCACATAGGTGGTAAAAAACACGTTAGCCAGCATAAACACCAGCAGCGCCTTGTCCTTCAGGGCGGCCACCAGTCCCTGATCAGATCGCTCATCCTTGGCGCGGCTGGGGTAGGTATTAGTCATCAGCATTTGGATGAGCAGCCCAAATAGGGCAAACATAACCGCACATCCCGCAAACAGCAGCTTGGGCGACTCATTCACTAAGGCCAGCAGCCCACTTCCGCCCAGCACCCCAATCCCAATGCCGATATATTCCGCCACGCCCATCACCGCAAAGGCTTGGCTGCGGTCTTCAGAACGGGTGGCATCCATCACCGCAGCCCCTGAGGCTGTCCAGTAGCAACCCAAGCTAATGCCCAGCACCATGCTAGCTAGAATCAGCAGCCAGAGAGATTGGGCCATCATCAAAATAAGCGCCACCGCTACCCCGGTAGCGGCCGCTAAGGAAAGCACAACCTTACGACCAAAGCGGGGCGAATCCGCCAAGGTGGCTCCGATAAAGTGCCCTCCCACCTCCGTAATGGCACAGAGGCTTAGGGCAAACCCAACGGCGGTAGCCGATAGCCCGACCTGGTTCACAAACAGAATCGGAATATAAAAGCTCAAAAGCCCATAACTGACCTGAATGAGGAACCGCCCTAGGGCCTGGGTTTGAACTTGCCGATTCGATAACTGAAATGCTGAAGAGAGATTCATAGCAAACTGGGGAACAGGGGCAGAAGGCTGTCTAGGGGATGACGACAATCGGGATGGCGGTAATGCTACGCCTAGGATAGCCCCTGGCTCAGATAGGCTTAGGTAGTCAGAATAACCATGGTGGATCTGATGCCGGTTAGGAATCTAGCGGTTTTAGAGGATCTAATCGGTTCTCCCACCCACCGCTGGGGAACGCCTTTCTTCAGACAGACTAGGCCCTGAGCTAGTGAATTTCGCTAAACACAAACACCATGGCCACCATAGCGGCAATGGTAAAGGTCGCCCCCACAATTTCAATGCGCATGGAGGCCCGACGGTGAGCCGGTTGCAGCCAGAAATCTAGCGCCCGCATAATCAACGGCATCACCACGAGGGTGAGAATGCAGGTGGTGACCAAATTTTTCACCAGCATGGCGCTAGCGGGTTCCCAGTGGTCCATCAGCCCCAGGTAATCGATCACCACATCCTGGATCATAATCACCGGATAGAGCCCCAGCACCACCGACAGGATTTGCTTCCAGGCCGGTGGACCAAGCCCCGTTAGCTCATTGCCAGAGTGATGGGAGAACCAGCCCTCTAAGCCTGTTTCAAAGGACTTGAATTTATAGGACTTGAACAAATCCCGCCCCACCTTGAGCAGGGCCTCACGCTCTGAGGACAGGAGCCAGCGGTTGAGGTCTTCCGGCTGCTCGAAGTGAACCACCGAGTACCACTTCAGCAAACCACCCTGGCAGTTGAGGGGACGGTGGCGGTCTGCGCGGATAAACCCCTGAAACTCTTGGGCCGCGTGTACCAAGTTTCGATGCCACTTGCGAAAGGCCCAGCTTTTCTCCTGGGGAACCGTGTACTCAATCACCACGCTGGAATAGGGCACCTGCTCCGGTTCGGTGGCCTGGGCCAAAAACGCTACCGATCCTTGCCATACCGGACTCAAGCGCTGCCGGACTTCCTGCATCAGTGCCGGAGACTTTAGGGCCCCTAGGGATGGAGACAGGACCGTACCGAGACGGCTCTGCCAATCAACAACAAAATCGAGAGCGGAACCTTTGAGAGTCATAGTGGCTCAAGCGCTAAAGCGACCCCTGGTGGAATTGTATGCTGTATACATACCTATTGTGTAGAACTTGTGTGATTAGTCCATCACTAATGGTAGCTACGACAACGGCTGGTGGCGGCGAACCTAGTGCGTAGATGATTGCCCCTGATGATCACGTCCTTGGCTGAGTCAGCAAGACTCGGAGGTAGCAATGTTCTAGACCAACCCATGTAAAGCCTCTAAACGTAGTATGCCTTGCTCTACAGGTTGAGTTTCTGTAACCAATTAAACAAAACGACGCAAGCCGCCAAAAGACTTAACACAACCACTGCTCCCACAAGATCGACGTGGCGAGGGGTCAGGCTATAGGCAGGCCGTAGCCAAAATTTGAGCAGCTTCGACACTTGAGGCATGACGACCCAGGTTAGTAGGGTCGAGGTGATCAGATTGTTTACCAGCATCGCCGTGGGCAGCGGCCACCCTTGCATGACCCCCAAGGCCGCAAAGACCATACCCTGAACCATCACCGTGGGGTATAGCCCCAGTACCACTGACAAGATCTGCTTCCAGCGGGGTGGCCCCAGACTACTACCACTCGACCCGCCGTGCAGAGAAAACCACCCCTCCAGCCCCGTCGTGAAGGATTTGAAGCGGTAAGCCAAAAACAGGGATTCCCCTTCCTTAAAAAACCGGTGCCGCACCTCGGAGGATAGCCACAGATCAAGCTGACTAGGACTGGCAAAATGAACGATGGAATAGTACTTGATCACACCGTCGTCGCAGTTCAGCGGCGTGCACAAATCCGCTCGCAGGAAGCCACTGTGATACCGCACCACTTGCCGCATTCGCCCATACCAATTTTCAAACGCCACCGCCTTGGCTTCGGGCACAATGTACTCCATCACCGAGCTAGTGTAGAAATGCTTGTGGTGCGGTGCCACACGGGGGGTCGTTCGCTGGAGACGCCGCATTTGAGGAGAACGCATTAGTAGTGAAAAAAGAGGGCGCGGGCAGCGAAGAACCCCACAATAATTAATACCCAAAGCAAACGCTGCTTCACAATCTTCAACTCGGCCAAAATCGTCTCAGCTTGCCCCTGGGAAAGAGGAACCTGGGCTGACTTACCCTGATCCGACGTACTCTGATTCGTTGCAGAATCTTGGGAATTGGGGGCTGGCGTTTGATTCGCTGGGGAGGACATCACCGCATCGTCTCCTACTCGCTGCAGGGCTGGAGGTATTGTAGCGGGTTAGAAGAGCTGCCTCGAATTCTTAAAAATCTCTGGGGACTGGCAAAAGTTTTCATTAAAGTGCGTAACATTATATGTATGTAGGCGCAACATACTCCCCCGTGACCTTGGCACCCGAAACCTTAAAAGATCAAGTCGATGACCTAGGCCCGCTGCTACGACGAGCTGCGCTGCTTCTAGTGACCGTTGTTGCCGTCATTGGCATCGGCTTTGGCTTGGTGCGCTATATCCAGGCCTCCGATCCCTATATCCATGAAGTCTTGGGTCTAGAGGGTAACCTAGACCAAGGCGAAGCCATCTTCAAAATGAACTGTGCTGTTTGCCACGGCATTGAAGCCACTGGCGAGGTAGGGCCAACCCTAGTTCGCGTGTCTGACCATCGCACCAAGGTCAGTCTCATAAAACAGGTCATCAGCGGTCAAACCCCTCCCATGCCGCAGTTCCAGCCCGATCCCCAAGCCATGGCCGATCTGCTCAGCTACCTCGAAAGCCTGTAGCCTTGCCTGGCGGTAGGGCGAGCACCGTCTGCCAGCAGAACCTTCTCAGTTAAACCCTTCATCCCCACCCACCCGTCGTCTCGACTCAGCGGGGCAGGCATCTTCTCGTCACGAGTTTATGAGAGGTTATGGGATCGGTTGTCCTCCCCTGTAGACTGCGGCACGCCTAACCCAAAGCCGACGCCTGAGAGCGTTTCAGAGATCACGCAACCAAGGCGAGGATCAACACTTAAACTTTACAGGAAATTTTGTTTACAAAACTCTACGTTTCCGTTAATGTAATAGCTATGCGGGTTACAAATCGCAATGAAGAGTATCCGCATAACCCTTGAAACCATAAATACCAAGGACTAATACATCATGACGACGACTCTACAGCGGCGCGAGAGCGCCAACCTGTGGGAGCAGTTCTGTCAGTGGGTAACAAGCACCGAAAACCGCCTGTACATT
>CAZWNR010000385.1:0-4640 GCA_964635665.1 uncultured bacterium
GTACCTGCTTGGGGCTGGATTACTTGGGCATTGACGAGCTATTTTGTTCGGCCCGACCCACGGGCCAAGGACGGGTGAAAGCGGCCCACGGCTGGCTGCCTGTGCCAGCTCCGGCGGTGCTAAAGCTGATGGAAATGCGTCAAATGCCGATCTACAGCAACGAGCTTTGGGGCGAAAGGGTGACCCCCACCGGGGCCGCCATCGTGGCTGCCCTGGCCCAAGGGTTTGGGCCGTCTCCCGCCATGACGCTGCAACGAATTGGCCTAGGGGCTGGCCAAAAGGACTTTCCCCAGGCCAACATTCTGCGGCTATGGGTGGGCACGGTGGCAGGTAGCCCAGGGAACACCGTCGTAAAACACCATGATGTTCGGAAGATCGGTGATCAGAAAGATGACCTGAAGATCGAGGCTCAGCCAAGGGACATCCAGCCAAACGACCTTCACAAAAGCAACCCTCCGCAAAGCGACACCTCACCCAACACCGAAACCATTGCGGTACTTGAAACCCAGGTAGATGACATGGTGCCCCAGGCCATGGGCTACCTGTATGACCGTTTGTTGGAAGCGGGCGCTTTAGACGTGTTTGCCCAGCCCATTGACATGAAAAAATCCCGCACGGGACTGTTGATTACCGTGCTGTGTCACCCCGATGCCGAAGTCCGCTGTACCGAGATTTTGTTTGCCGAAACGCCCACCCTAGGCATCCGCCACCGCCACCAACAGCGCACTATTCTTAAGCGGGATTTCCAAACCCTGGAGACCCCCTACGGCCCTGTCACGCTGAAGGTGGCCTACCATCCCCACACCCAGGCGGTGCTGAACGTTCACCCCGAATACGAAGACTGTGCCACTTTGGCCCAACAGCATGGCGTGCCCTGGCAGGTGGTCTACCATACGGCCCTGGGGCTCTGGTATCAAACCCCATCCCGACGGGATAAACGCTGATGTAAAAGAAAAGGACGAGGAGCCCTCGTCCCTACAGTTTGTCGATGTGGTTGAGCTAGTAGGGTGCGCTTGCACAGCGGTGCAACGATTAGCCGAGGGCTTCGAGGTAGTCGCGGATGCGGTTTCGGCGCTTGGGCTGGCGCAGTTTTTGCAGAGCCTTAGATTCAATCTGGCGCACCCGTTCGCGGGAGAGCTCCAGCGCACGGCCAATTTCCGCCAGGGAATAGGGGGTGCCATCGGTGAGGCCGAAACGCATGGTGATCACATCCTGCTCGCGGCTGGTGAGGTCAGCCATGAGCTGTTGCAGGTCACGCCGCAGGGATTCGCGGATCAGCAAATCCTCCGGCGACAGCCCTTCGGTTTCGAGCAGGTCGCCCAGTTCCGTATCGCGGTCTTTGCCCACCTTGGTTTCCAAGGAAACCGAGCGCGGCACCCGCAGCAGCACCTCGCGCACCTGTGGCCCGGTCATGTCTAGTTCCTTGGCGATGTCGTCTACGGTGGGGGTGCGGCCATTTTCCTGGGCCAGTTTGCGCTGGGCCTTTTTAATTTTGTTGAGTTTTTCGGTGATGTGGACAGGCAGGCGAATGGTGCGGCTTTGGGTGGCAATGGCGCGGGTAATGCCCTGGCGAATCCACCAGTAGGCATAGGTGCTGAAGCGATAGCCCTTGGTGGGGTCGAATTTCTCCACCGCCCGCTCTAGGCCCAGGGTGCCTTCTTGGATCAGATCCAGCAGTTCTAGGCCCCGGTTCTGGTACTTTTTGGCCACGGAAACCACCAGGCGCAGGTTGGCTTTAATCATGTGCTCCTTGGCGCGAATGCCTTCGGCAATCACCTGCTCCAGTTCGGGTACGGTCAGGTTACTCAGGGCGGCCCAGGCCCGCTTGCCTGCCGCCAGGGTAGGTTTCAGTTCGGCGATGGGCACTTGGGCTTCCGTGGCCCAGCGCTCTAGGGAAGGCCGATAGCCCAGTTGAGAAGACAGCCGATCCCGCGTTTGCAGCAGGGTGTGGTAGGTGCTGAGGATGCCACCCTCCACCTTGGCGGCTTGCTCTAGGGTTTGCAGCCGTTGCATATAGTTCTGAACGCACTGGGCCTCGGAAACTTCCTCATCCTTGGCTAGCAGCTTCACCCGACCAATTTCCTGTAAATACAGGCGAACTAGGTCGGTCGTCCGACGGTTTTTCAGTAAAGCTGCTGCGTCAGCCTCAAAGTCATCGGTCGCCAGATCCTCAACCTCAGCGGGATCCACATCAGCAGGGGGCATATCTGAGTCGGCGGTGTCCATGGCTGCGTCCTCAAGGTCTAGGGCATCGGCTGTAGTAGCGTCGTCATCCAAAGGGTGGTCGGTTGGCCCGTCGAAGGCAACCGCTTCGGCCTCAGTCCCCTGTTTCACGGTTTCCGGCAAATGGGCCTCCATAGCGTCCCCCCGATTTAAAGACAGGGCCAACTTGCGGGTGGCCCGCTGGGCATCGTCGTCTCGGCTATAGCGTGGTGTTGCTACCATGACACTCTCGAATAACTCGTACAGATGGGCCATCAGTTGGCGATGCTGTTAGTGTTCCCCACTGGCATATTTTTAGAAACAGTGTTAAGCAAACCAGTCACAATCCAGTCATTAACGGAGAAACCTGGCCTGAATAGGGCTACAACAGGCCGCATTGCCCCCAGCCAAGGGTAGGCCGGGTAATTTCACTGACAAACTAATCTACGCAAAGGTTGCCGCCCATTCCTGACGGAACGTTACACCTTGGCCAAAACCTCACATTAGTTAGGCCAATCCCGATTAGGATGTGAGCATTCGCTGGCCATTGGGATCAGGGGTCATAACCTGGATCCCAATGTTCCATTGTCCTATCGTTGCCCTTCGCTATCGTTGATCCCCATCCGCCCATGTCAGATACTCCCGCTTGGACACCAGAGGCCCAGGCCAAACTCAAAAACATTCCCTTTTTTGTTCGCGCCCAGGCCCGCAAACGCATTGAAGACGTGGCCCGCGAACAAGACGCCGATGCCATTACGGCGGAAATTGTCGAGCAGGTGCGCCTAGAGTTCGGGCAATAGTCCTGCCATTCAAAGATCTGTAGGGTGCCTAACGCCAAGGCGAGGCTAGCGCCAACGCGAAGCAATGCACCTCAATGCCTTAGCCCTGTCAAGGTGAGGTAGGTTTTGGGGCAATTCCTAGGATTGGCCTTGAGCCAAGGACTAAAAGTCCCTGGCTCAAGGCAGAAATCCTCTGAAGAGGATTAGGAGCCGAGGTACCCAGTCTGCTTTAGCAGACTTCTGTGATGAGCCAGGGAGTTTACTCCCTGGTGGTCGTGGCCGGAGTCCCTAGTCTCTGGGCATTTTGAAAATCATTGACCCACCTCGACAGGGCTGACATCAATGCCTCTAACGAGATCCGCCCTTCCCCCCCAACACCTGGCCATAGGCCGCCAGGGTCTGCTGGGCGATGGCATCCCATCGGTAATGCGATTGGGCGTAGGCCTGGGCTTGTTGACCACGATGGTGTCGCTGGTCGGGGTTTTCTAGGCTTTCTTTTAGGACGGCAGCCAGGGACTCAACGGACAGATCGCAAACCCAGCCCGCCGTTCCATCTACGATGTTAGGCCAGATGTAAACGCCCTTAGAAATCACCACGGGCAACCCCGCCAGCATCGCTTCGGCCACAGCAATACCAAAGTTCTCGTAGTAAGACGGCAAAACAAACAAATCCGCCGCTTGCAGAAGCGCCTGCTTTTGGGCACCGCGCACAAATCCGGTCATCGTGGTGTGCTCGGCTAACCCTAGGGCTTGGATCTGTTGCTCAACGACCTGTTTATAGGCTGGATCCTGGGGGTTATCTCCCGCCAGCACCAGGTGAAAGGGTAGATTCGTTCGAGCCACCTGGGCCAGGGCTGGCATCAGCAGATCCAGCCCTTTTTTGGGGTCTAACCGCGACAGAAACAGCACTAGGGGCCGATCCCTCGGCACTTGCAGCGTGGCTAGTATCTGCTCCTGCTCTGCCAGGGGCACCGGGGGCTGGGAATCCACACCCAGGGGGATCACCCAGTCCGTGGTGGTCACCCCAAACCGCTGGGAGATCTCCGCCTCTAGGGGACTGGTGAAATGAATAGCCGCCGCCCCGGCTAGGTTAGGTCGCTCCAGGAGTTGACCATAGATCTGTTTCAGGCGCTTTTTCTTGGCTAGGTCGGCGGGGTCGAGGGTGCCCAGGGGGCGCAGCACGTAGGGCAGTTTTTTCTGACGGGCGACGGTGGCGGCAACGGTACTGATGGGGGAAAACAGGGCGTGGATATGGGCAATATCGTAGTCCTGGGCGTTCTGGGACAGCCACCGCAGCAGATCCACCGAAAACTTGTAGCGCCGAAAGGGCGAACAGCGAAAATAGCGCACCCGGTAGCCGTCTTGTTCCACGGGCTGGTTCAGCGGCACCGCTAGGGGAGCCTGCCCCGTGTCGCCGTTGCTGTCGGTGGTGAGGACGGTGACTTCGGCTCCGGCCTGGGCGAGGGCCTGGGAAAAACCGCGCACCATCTGACTCGGCCCACCGTAGACGAGGGAAATGGAGGGAACGATTTGGAGAACGCGGAGGGGCATGGGGTTGGGGGTTTGTTGTTAGCGACTGGTTATTGGTTATTAGTGGAATCGGGTAATCGGGAAATCGGGGAATCGGGGGTCGAGATTGGGATTGGGATGGTGGAAAAA
>CAZWNR010000386.1:0-4617 GCA_964635665.1 uncultured bacterium
CAGGGAAATCTACTGAATTTTGGGGTTGCACTACCAATCAACCACCGTTGTCCGTTTGTTCGTTCATCGTCTCAGTCTAGAAACTGCCTACGGATGGGCTGTATCCATTTTGGGCATCCCCTACGGCTGACAGACATCTGATCGCTAACGAATCCAAAATTCACCGATTTCCACGAAGGAAATTTTTCTATGAAAACCAAATTCGCTCTAGGGGCTGTGGTGGCCCTGACAACCGTTGTGGCCACTACAGTCCCTGCCGAAGCCATTTCCATTGGCAGCAGCTACACCATCGCAGGCCAAGGCTCGTTTACCCCTAACCTAATCGATTTCTTTGGCGATGCTAAGGTGGTCGCTACCAGCGGTGACTTTAATACTATGGCACCCTTAGGCAGCAATGGGTTTGCCATTGTTGCCATGCCCGAAACATTCGATATCAGTGTTCCGGGATCAGGTCAGTTAGTTAACTTTGAGGACAGAGCCTATGAATTCTTTGGTGTTGAGCTCTTAAAAACCTTCAACGACTACGACTTTAATGTCACCTCGGCTACTTTTTTGCCTGGTACCAACGTTGAGAATCGTCGCTATCGGTTCACCGGCACCTTTGGTGATGGCACCCAGGGGATTGGCGAATTAGCCCAGCTTGTGGAGCTCGGCAATTCCGGCGTCTTTGGCTACTCGGCCACCTTCACCGCCATTCCCACCCCCGCTCTGCTGCCCGGCCTAATCGGTATGGGTGTAGCAGCCCTGCGGCGCAAGAAGTCTGAGGAGGCTGTGGAGGAAAACGCCTAGTTTTAGATCCGCTCTTTCATACCTAGAGTTGGGCAGGGGGGAACCCCCTTGCCCTTTTTTGGTGGCGATGGCAACCGCTGAGGCCTGACCTGGGATTCTGCGGTATGGTTTTGGAACACAAGGATGTTTTCGCCCTTGGAGGTCGTCTTGAGTCTTGATACCCTTACCTACCCAGCGGCGGCGGGCACGGCAAGTTGGCACCTGGTGGCGCTCCACGGTTGGGGGGCCAATGCGGCGGATTTGGCGGGCTTGGCTCCCTATCTAAACCTGCCCCACTTTGCCATGACCTTTCCCGACGCCCCCCACCCCCATCCCCAGGTGCCGGGGGGCCGCATGTGGTACGGCTTTCCCTGGGGGTACGATTTCCGCCAACCCCACGATTTTGAGGCGCAGGCCGATCTGCAAACCAGTCGGCAATTGCTGAAGGATTGGCTGTTGAATCTAGCCGACACCAGCCAAATTCCCCTAGAACGCACCATTTTGGCGGGGTTTTCCCAGGGGGGAGCCATGACGATTGATATGGGTAGCCAGTTACCCTTGGCGGGACAGATTATCCTCAGCGGCTACCGCCATGGGGCGATTATGCCCCCCGTGACGCCGCGCCCGGTCATGATGGTGCATGGCACCTTCGACCCCGTGGTGCCCATCGAAAATGCCCAGGAAGCCAAGGAGGCCCTAGAACAGCAGGGGCAACCCGTCGCCTTCCAATCCGTAGCCATGGGGCATGAAATTTTGCCCTCGGTGATCAGCGCCATCGCCGCCTTTTGCGAAGATTTGCGGCAGGTTGCGGAGAATACCGAACCTTAACCTTTACGATAAAGGGGTGAGCGGTACCGTTGCGACCAAGGAAAGCAATCCAAGTCGGGCGGTGTCGCAGTCGCTATGGGGGAAACTGATCATGCTGAGCGTTCATGTTTCGCAAGAATCGGTCTCAGAAATGACGCCGGACACTGTGGAGGAATTGGCTCGTCGCCTCGAAGCCGATGCCTATGACAACGCCTTTGAGGGATTACAAGACTGGCATTTGCTGCGTGCCCTCGCCTTCCAGCGGCCAGAATTGGTAGAATCCTATGTCTACCTCCTCGATCTGGAGCCCTACGACGAATCGTGAGCCTTGCCCTCGTTCCAGACCCGTCTAACGCCAAACCCCTCGTACCCGTTGATCAGCCTAGGTCAGAACCGGATCTAGAGACTAATCTAGCCCCCGCTGGCCCACGGGTGCTGATCGGCATCACCGGGGGTATTGCCGCCTACAAGGTCTGTTCCGTCATTTCAGAGCTGGCTAAGGCGGGGGTGGATGTGCGGGTGATGCTAACCGACCAGGGGCAAGCGTTTATTCCCGCTCTCACCGTTTCGGCCCTCAGCCGCCACCCCGCCTACACCGATGCCGATTTTTGGTCGCGCACCCAGGGTCGCCCTTTGCACATTGACCTGGGGGAATGGGCTGATCTACTGGTGATTGCGCCTCTCAGCGCCAATACTCTCGGCAAGCTGGCCCACGGCTTGGCGGATAATTTGCTGACGAATACCGTACTGGCCTCTACCTGCCCGGTGCTGTTGGCCCCCGCCATGAACACCGATATGTGGCAGCAAAAAGCCGTACAGCGCAACTGGCACCTGCTGCGCCAAGATCCGCGATTCCATGCCGTGGGGCCGACCAGCGGCATTTTGGCCTGCGACCGCATCGGGGCAGGGCGCATGGCCGAACCGGAGGATATCCTGGCCCACATCGAATCTCTCGTGCACACACGCGGGCAGCGGGATTTAGCGGGCAAAAATCTGCTGATTAGCACGGGCAGCACCCGCGAATTTTTGGATCCGGTGCGCTTCATTGGCAACCCCGCCAGCGGCAAAATGGGGGTGGCGCTGGCGCTGGCGGCCAAACATCGAGGGGCCAACGTCACCCTGGTTCACGGCCCCATGGAGGGCGATCTCCAGGCGCGCTTGGGGGGCATCCGCACGGTTTCCGTCATTTCCGCCGCCGCCATGCACCGGGCCATGGTCACCTACCTACCCCAGGCCGACTGGATTTTGATGGCCGCCGCCGTAGCCGATGTCAAGCCCGCCACCCAGTCTCCCACCAAGCTGGCTAAGGCTAGCCTGCCCAAGGCCTTGCCCCTAGCCCCGGTGCCCGACATCGTGGCCGACCTCAACCGCCGTCGCCAACCCCGTCAGCGCCTCATCGGCTTTGCCGCCCAAACCGGAGACATTGTGCCCCCGGCCTGGGAAAAGCTCCAGCGCAAGGGGTTAGATGCCATCGTGGCGAATCCGGTGGATATCCCTGGTAGCGGCTTTGGCAGCGACACCAACCAGGCCGTCCTGATTCAAGCCGATGGCGAAAAAGAGGTGTTTCCCCCTTCTCCCAAACTGCTGCTGGCCCACCGTTTGATGGATGCCCTGCTAGCCCAGCAGTTTTAGTCAACCCTCGTCATGGCGGCAACCCCTAAAGGCCCACTTGCCGCTGAGCTTCGCTAATTTCCTCGATAGCGGATTTTCCTCGGGTGAAGGCCCGTACGATGATCCCCCCTGCCCCCTTGATAAGGGAGGTATAGACTGAACCCAGCCAGGGATTAAGGAGATTTAGAACCCAGCCACGGTCTATCTCACGCTATCGAGAACCGCTATAGAATTGTGCCAAATCTTTAGTGTGGCCTGATGAGACCTTCTGATCCTTCGCCCCAGCCATCCTCCTCATTTTTAAGTGGCTATTTTTACGACGAACCGGGCAGTATTCCCGGCACCCTACGGATTCATCGTGATGCAACGTTACCGAAACTTGTCCTGTTTGACTACAACACAGACCACCTAGAGCATGTTGAGCTTGCCGATCCAGAGGGCTGTCTTCCCTATCTCGATTCCCATTCTGTATCTTGGGTAGATGTGCAGGGGTTGGGCAGCGAAGACGTGCTTCAACGGTTGGGAGAGGTGTTTCACCTTCATCCTCTGGCCCTAGAAGATATCGTGAATGTGCCCCAGCGCCCCAAGGTAGAAGACTATCCTGACCAACTGATTATTTTGGCCCAGATGGTGTTGCCCAAACCGGGGGGATTAGGCTTTGTCACCGAACAAATTAGCTTGGTTTTAGGAGAACATTACCTCCTTTCGGTACAGGAAGAACCCTTGCTGGATTGCTTCAATCCAGTGCGTGCCCGACTGCAACATAGCCGTGGCGTCATCCGGCATATGGGAGCCGACTATTTGGCCTACGCCCTGCTAGATGCCATGATCGACGGCTATTTTCCCGTTCTAGAGGATTATGGTTCTCGCATTGCCGATTTAGAAGACGACATGGTGCTAAACCCTAATCAGAAATCCTTAGCCAAAATCTATCAAATCCGGCGAGAGCTCACCGTATTACGTCGCCTTGTTTGGTCACAGCGCGATGCCCTTTCATCCCTTCTCCAAGGAGATAATCCACTGATTAGCCACGGCGTTAATCGCTATCTGCGCGATTGCTACGACCACACCATTCAACTCCTAGATATTACAGAAACCTATCGCGACGCAGCGGCTAGCCTAATGGAGGTATACCTTTCCTCGGTGAATAATCGCATGAGCGAGGTAATGAAAACCCTCACGGTCATTTCGACCATTTTTATTCCGCTAACCTTTGTTGTCGGTGTTTATGGCATGAATTTCAACCCGGCGGCATCGCCCTTTAATATGCCGGAACTAGAGTGGTATTGGGGATACCCTGGTGTTTGGGTACTCATGCTCAGCATCGCAGCTTGTTTAATCTACTTTTTCTGGCGCAGGGGCTGGTTTCGGCGATTTTCCTAGGGTCTGTCATCAAATAGGCTCTGATGGCTCAGGAATCAAGGGTTGCAG
>CAZWNR010000387.1:0-4608 GCA_964635665.1 uncultured bacterium
GGACGGCTGGGCGTTTCGCTGGCCCTGGCGACGGTAGACGCCGGAGGAGGAATCACCGCAATGGGGACAGATTCCGCTGCATTCGCGGCGGGCGCTTCCCCTGAGGAGGTTGTAGCGGTAGCGGTCACGGAGGCCCCTTGGGAGGCTTGGGACTGTCGCCACCGCCGCAAACTTTCCCGGGCGGCTAGCACCGTATCACTAGGCTGGGCCACATTGGCCTCCGGGGATGCGGCTATGGCAGGGTTTTCCTCTGGGGTAGAAGCTGGTGTGAAACTGGGCCTATCCGCAGGCAGGGCCACCGCCGTCGGGGCGTCGGTGATGGGTTCTGCGGCCACAACGGGATCAAGGCCTGGAGGGGTTTCCGACGGTGACGAAACCCTCGCCAGGGGCAGGGAATGGGGCAGGAGAACAGCCGACGTTGGCGATACAGTGGGGGCAATTCCCACTGCTGGGATAGGAGCATCGGAGGGAGGATTCGTCGCTGCTGTCACCACAGCGGTGCTGGGGGGTGGCACCACAATGGCATGGGGAACGGCGGTACTGGGAACGGCGGCACTGGGAACAGTGTTGGGAACGGCATTGGGAGTGGCCACCGCTGTGGGTGTCGGCAAAGAGGTGGGTGCAGCCTGGCCCACCGGAGCCGCTAAAGCCAGCTGGGGCGCAGGGGCAGGGGGATTTTCAGAGAGCGTTTGGTTCTGGGGCACAGAGGAAACAGCATCAACCGCAGGTAAGGCCACCACGGGAGTCGATTCCTCCGCCTTGAGCGCTACCTGAAACTCCACCACCCCATTACGGCGATTTTGGGCAATCACATTGTCCCGAAGGATAGGATTAGCGCTGCCGTCGAGCAGCAAACCCTCCTGGTTTTGAACGATGGTGTTGTTGATAATTTGCGGCTGGGCACCGGGGGCCACTCGAATACCGATGCCGGTTTGCTCAAAGCGGTTGCCCCGCACTTCAGCGGCGGTTTGCCCATCCAGCACCAGACCCACCACCCCGTTTTGGCTGAACTGGTTGCCCTCCAACACCGGGGCACTATTCCCCGCCACATACACCCCACCATAGCCACTGCCCACAAACTGGTTTTGGCGCACAGAGGGACGACCCACTTCAATCACCAGTCCATAGCCTGCGGTACTGGTGTTGGTCACCCTCACATGGCCAAGACCTGCCCCATCGGCCCCCACCAGGGTCGCCTGCACCATGCCCGCCGTCGTGCTAGCAAAAAGGCCGCTGCCACGGATCACCGTTTGGCCGAGTCCGCTGTTGGGCGATCCCTGCACCGTCACCCCTGTCCGAAGCTGAATGGGGAACCGTTCTCCGCTAGCCTCGCTATATTCCCCCGGTGCCAGCAGCACAATGGAGTTAGCCGTGGCGATCCCCAGGGCATGGGTGATGGTTTGGTAGGGCCGCAGTTGACTACCGTCGCCGCTGGTGTCGCTGCCCGATCGAGCGTTGACATGGATGAGGGTGTAAGTCGCAGGTTCCGTCGGAGCCACAGCCCTCGGTTGTAGGGTGCCCGGTGCAGCGGTTTGGGCTAGGGCCGGGGTGGCCACCAGGGCTAGGGCCGCAACCAGGGCTGTGCTAGAAAGCCGTTGAAGTGGAAAAGCATGAGAACGCATCGGCGGAACCTGTGGGAGGTGAACCAGTCGGGAGCTTCGCGATCCGACCCAGCGTCGTGACGGGGACAGTCTCCAACGGGAAGGTCTGGGTACCGGAAACGACAAACTAATAGCTCAAACCCCAAAAAACAAGGGCATTGGTTCACCAAACTTAACAGAATTGGGGTAGAGGTCACGATTCCTGGGGCATGGTTTCGCTGGGCGGTGTGGTGCATTGCTTGGCTGGGCTACGCGAATGCATCCTACGAATGGAATCAAGGCCCAATCAAAACCGCACACCAGAGGCGAGTCCGGTGTGCGGGAATCCTGAGTTCTAGTTTTAGAAACCCGAGGCTGGGGTAGATGACTTCGCGAAATCATCCACCCAGCCTCGGCGATTCGATCAACGCCTAGCTAGCGATGTAGCCGTGCATCGCCCCTTTGCGGCGGCGCAGGTGCTTGAGAGCTTGCTGCTCAAGCTGGCGCACCCGTTCTCGGCTAATGTTCATGCGGTTGCCCACCTTCGCCAGGGAGAGTTCGTTACCGTCCTCGAGACCGTAGCGCAGGGTGATCACTTCCTTTTGTTGGGGCGTTAGTTCCGACAAAAGGTTGCGAATATCCTGCTTGAGGGATTCCTGGGCAGTGAAGGTTTCTGGCGAAATGCCATCGTCCTCTAGCAGTTCCTGTAGCTCGGTATCTTGGTTATCACCAATGCGTACATCTAGGGAAATAGGCTGACGAGACAGCACCAAAAACTCACGAATTTGCTTGGGATCAAGCTCCAGGGCTTCACCAATTTCGGCGGCGTTGGGAGCGCGTCCCAACTGTTGCGAGAGCTCCCGCTGTACCCGCTTAATTTTGTTGAGCTTTTCTGTGATGTGAATGGGCAGACGAATGGTCCGAGCTTGCTGGGCAATGGCGCGAGTAATGGCTTGGCGAATCCACCAGTAGGCGTAGGTGGAGAACTTGTAGCCCTTGGTGGGATCAAATTTTTCCACACCCCGCTCTAGGCCAAGGGTACCTTCTTGGATCAAATCCAAAAACTCCAGGTTGCGCTTTTGATACTTCTTGGCAATGGCCACCACCAGGCGCAGGTTCGCCTCGATCATCTTGCGCTTGGCCCGTTCGCCTAGGCGCAGTTGCTTGGTCAACAACTCTGGGGTAATCTGAGCCGCTGCCGCCCACTCGTTGCAGGTGGGTTCCCGGTTGAGGCTAGCGGTGAGGGATTCTTTGAGTTCTAGCAAGGCCATGTAGGCTTGCACCTGCTTGCCAAAGATGATTTCCTCTTCGTGGGTTAGCAAGGGAACCCGCCCAATCTCGTGGAGATAGGTCCGCACCGCGTCGGCGCTGTAGAGGGGTTTGTTCTTTAAAGTACGGGTTTTCGTTTTCGTCATCGGTTGACCTCTCCTCCACTGACAATGCTGTTAACGCCCTGGTTTTGATGGTTCTGCAAACAAAGACAGTCTGAAAAAATCTGGGAGCCTAAAAATCTGGGGACTGAAACACCTGGGGATCACTTCAGGAGCCTGATGAACCCCGCTCCAACGGACAACATCCAGGGTAAAAATAGACTGGCCTTGTACTACTCTGAGCTGGCCTAGAATTTGGGATGATGATGGCTCTAATGGCTATCCTTAATTTGCCAAAACTAGCCTTTCTAAGGTGGGTTGGGCGACAACCCGGCTTGTCTTAACGTCGCCCCTCGCTATCAAACTAGATGCTGCGCCCGGGGGTTTCCTTCACGGAGACTTCTCTTCTATGGTGGCCTGGGTAGATGGGCAGGGCCATCGGCATAAACTCGTAATCACTATGAGTTTCTCCTTCCAGAATATAACAACCGCTCTGTTGCGTAAAGGGCAAAACCGCTTCGTAAAACTTAATGACCTATGGATGACGTACTTTCTAAGGGCTTTGTTTCTTACGCTAGAAAAGCTTTTCAAAGACTTAATAATTCATCTTTCCTCACCATTCTTGGATCAACGACGGGCCGCTTTACCCTGCCATCGCAGACTTTCGTCTGTGTTTGTATTATCCAAGGTTCAAAGCGACTGTCCAAGGGGGATTGCCCCATCGGAAAACCGTACTGCCGTCAGGAAAATTGCGGGATTTCCTGCGGCCCTTTCTATCCCTTCGGTGTTGCTACCCTATTCCTTACTCTCCCTCCCCTGGGGCTATGGGTTTGTTCATGGTGTTGAGTTAGACCGTAACAAGGTCATATTTCGAGGCAATGACGGTTTTGTGGCGGCCATATGGCAGTGTGCTGCCGCAAACATGGCATTTTGCCTTTTCTCCCACCCTGAGATAGCGTAGGAATCCAGATGACACAACATCCTGGCGGTACAACGCCATGAACACAGTACAAAGAGGAGATCGACGCTATGGGTACGGTGGCTGGAAAGGGCAACTTTGATGCCAGCGGCTATGTGGGGGCCGCCATTGTGAACCACCACACCACGCTGTCTTTTCAGAATTTCAATACCAGTGCCGGGGATCTGCCCCTAGAGGCGGTGTTGACTATCAACGGCAACCTGGCTAAGCGCCATATTCCCCTCGGCCCCATTCCCGCTGGACAAGCTGCCTTTGACCTGGCGGTACCCGCTGGCACAGACATCAGCTTGTTTAATACCGTGGTGATTCGCGCCGCTGCCCCCGACCAAACCGAAACCGTGGTGGGTACCGCCACCGTGCCCTAGCCCAGCAGAACTCGGGCAACTGCGAAATCTTCAATGATCCCAATGCTGCTCAGCGCTGGCGTCTGGCAGCGGTGACAATAGGCCGTAGAGGGCGATGCCCTTAACCCCCTTCATACCCCCAGGAGCGGTTCATGAAAATTCTGATGATTCTCACCTCCCATGATCAGCTTGGCAGCACAGGCCAAAAGACCGGATTTTGGCTAGAGGAATTTGCCACGCCCTACTATGTCTTTAAAGATGCCGGGGCCGAGATCATCCTGGCCTCGCCCCTAGGAGGTCAGCCGCCCCTAGACCCCAAAAGCGATGCCCCCGAT
>CAZWNR010000388.1:0-4589 GCA_964635665.1 uncultured bacterium
AACTTCCCTCTCGACCTGGCTACCGCCGAGGCTCCTGAAATCATCGGCTAGTCTTTATTGACCAGTCCATGGGTCAGCTAGCGATAGTTGATTAGGAAAAAGAGCGCTCCTCGCAAGGGGGGCGCTTTTTATAGCTTGTTTTTCGGTAACGGTTTAGTTGGATGGAGGATCTAGGACTAGGCGCAGGCCAAATCCAATGAGGAGCGTTCCAGAAATTCGCGTCAGCCAATTTTGCACTTGCGACCGCTGGATCCAGCCTTGGCCATGGCCAATAGCCAGCGATAGGCCACCCAGCCAAAGCAGGCTTAGGGCATTGTGAATCGTAGCTAGCAGGATGGATTTGATCAAAACTGGGTCGCCGGAATCGATGAATTGGGGCAAAAAGGCCATGTAAAAAATCGCCACCTTGGGGTTAAGCACGTTGCTGACCAGTCCTTCCCGAAAAAATTGGCTTAGCGTTCTGTCTAGGCGAACTACGTCATAGCCACTGTGGGGATGGATAGAGCGGAGGGATTGCACCCCCAGCCAGATTAAATAGGCCGCCCCCAGGATTTGGACAAGCCGAAACAACAGGGCAGACTGGGCCAAAATCACCGACAAACCCAGGGCCGATACCAGCGCATGGAACAAGGTACCGCCCAGCACTCCCAAGGTGGTGGCCTGTCCGCCCTTAGTTCCATGGCGCACGCTGTTTTTTATCACCAGCAGGGTATCGGCACCGGGGGTAACGGCTAGAACGGCGGCGATAGCCGTAAACGCGATCACCTGTTTGTCAACGATGCCCATCACCGTTTTCCTAGTCTCCCCGACCTTGGCTGGTGGGCAACGCGGGGCGGCTTTGGTAGGGCATGGGGATGTATTGCACCGTGGGGCGGCCCATCATCGGCTGGGGATAGAGATCCATGAGGGTGTAGATTTCCATGGGCAGACCCACGGTGACGGGGAGACCCATGTCGGTGGCTTCTTCTACGGTGATCGGGTAGTCGTGGGTGACTTGGCCCGTGGTGAGGCGGTCGATGATTTTGTCGATGTTGGCGGGATCGACCTTTTGGCGGGGGATGGTATCTTCCAGCAGGGTGCGCACAAACCGCTGCACTTGGTTGATGGCCTTGCGGGCCAGGTCGGCGGTAATTAGGGTTTGGTCGTCGATTTTGTCGAGGGGTTTGGCCTCCAGCACCTTCAGCACACTGGCGGCGGCCACATTCCCCAACTGCGGATCTACGGGTCCCAGCACGGCATTTTCGTCCATCACAATTTCGTCGGCGGCCATGGCCAGCATGGTGCCGCCGCTCATGGCGTAGTGGGGAATGAATACCGTCACCTTGGCCTCGTGGCGAATCAGGGCGCGGGCAATTTGTTCGGTGGCCAGCACCAGCCCACCCGGAGTGTGCAGAATCAAATCAATCGGCACATTGCTGGGGGTGAGGCGAATGGCCCGCAGGATTTGCTCTGAGTCTTCGATGTTGATGAACTTAGAAATCGGAATGCCCAGCAGGCTAACCGACTCCTGACGATGAATCAACAGAATGGTACGGCTGCCCCGCCGTTGCTCTAGGGCACGAATGGCCGCTAGGCGGCGAGATTCCACCATGCGCCGCTGGAGAGCAGGCTGAATCGACGAAATAATCAGAAAAATGAAAAATAGGCCAACTAAAGTCATGGCAGGAACGGGGAACGTAATCTTAGAAACTTCACGGCCAACTCGCCTGTCTAAACACACCTAGCGACTATGATGCAGTCAGGACGGGTTAAGGACAGTCTATGGCACTACGCCCCCTCGTTATCACCGTTGCTGCAGCCCTGAGCCTAGGGTTCCCTGCCATCGCCCAGGCGCAGCCATCAGCGCCCAGCTCCGATCAGCCTCCGGCCAGTCTGGTCTTCGCTACCCCAGATGGCCTGTTTCAGCAGCGCCTCGAAGGGCTACGTCAGCCCCTATTATCCTTGGGCTCTGCCTTGGTCGAGGATCTGGCTTGGTCTCCCCGAGGGGATGTCCTAGCGGTGGTCAAGGGCGACGGGCAAGTGGTGTGGATTACCCTTAGCACGGGGCAGGCTCAGACCGTGTTTTCTAGCCCGTGCCAACGCCGCCAGGATCTGAATGTGGCATGGCAAGCACAGCCCCCGGTTCTGGTGATTCAAGAGCAGTGTGAAGATCCCGATGGGCAAGATCGATGGACGGTTTGGCTGACCGATGCCCCAGGGGCGCAACGTTCCCTGGCCCTTCCCCCCAATGCTGCGGCCCTTTCCGTTTCCCCCAACGGTCGCCACATGGCCTACGTCGCCGATCAGCATATTTACGTGCTGGATGCCGCAACCACCCAGGGCTCTGCGGCCAATGGCTCCACCCGCCCCCGCCAGATAACCGACGCCCCCGGCACCTATGCCGCCGCTGGCAGTGCCCTAGTGTGGTCACCCGATAGCACCCAGTTGGCCTTCCATGAGGGCAACTATCCCTTCCAGCGCATCCAGGTGATTGACATGGCCACCGGGGAACAACGCCTGCTCACCCCCGACGCCAATTTTCAAATCTATCGCAGCCGCCTCCGGTGGAGCCCCAACGGACGCTATCTTGCCTTTTACGAACCCTTCAACCCGCCCCTCAGCAACCAGGAAGTGGTGGTGGTTCTGGAGGTATCCACTGGAGAACGCCAAGTGCTAACCCGGCCAGGGTTCTACAACGCCCTGAGCTGGTCGCCCGATAGCCAAACCCTCGCCTTTTCCTCCGGCAACCACTGGGAACAACAGGCGATGTTCACCGTAGCCCTCGCCGACCAGGCCTTCACCACCCTCACCCCCCAACCGTTTCAGAGCGTATCAGAGAGCTGGTGGTCCCCCCAGGGCGACTGGATCGCCTTCAGCGCCATCCCCCTCGGCGATGACCTCGGCACCCAAGGCCTCTACGTCGTCCGCCCCGACGGCAGCGAGTTAACCCCCCTCACCCAAGCCAATGAGTACGCCTTTCCCGTTGCATGGAAGCCGCGCTAGGGCAGAGGGTGCATAGCGCTTAACATCCGAGCCTATCACCCTAACGACAGTAGGTAGACCCTGGACAGGGTAACCTCTGCTAGGAACGTAATGCTCTACTCAGGAAAGCCAGAGCCATTGCTCCCATAGCGAGACTCAACCCGCAGAGAAACACCGTCCCGCGAAATCGCATAGCCTAGGGGTTGAGGGGTTTGGTCAAGGTTGGCTCGCCCCTCCGATAGCAGCGCATTAACCGTAGATTGAGTATTCAGCGCATTGAGTCTCTGGATGCGATCAGAGGGCCTAGGGTGAGAAAAGCTAGGGAGACGACTGTGCTCATTTTGATCAAGAACATCCATCACCCTTAGGCAACCCTGAGGATCAAAACCAGCCCGTACCATGTACTTAAAGCCATACTCGTCAGACTCGTATTCATAACCCTGGAGGATGGCGGAGTATTCGTTAGTCAAAGCCGCAACCTTCTGTTCATAAATTTGGGCTGCACGTTCCTCCGCTTGTTGCCTATCGGCGGCACTCAAGCTACTTAGAATTCCTTCCGTTGTGCCACCAATAATTTCCCCAGTGCCACCTCCAATCACGGTTCCTAACACACGCCCGAACAAACCTCCCACAGCTTGAGTAGCCGATTGCCGCTGTTGAGCAGCTTGAATTTCGGCAACGGCCTCCGCCTCAGCTTCTGCTAAGAGTTGTTGAACTATCGCCTCGACTTCTACCATCGTAGGAATATGATCCTGGGTATGATGCGCCATTTCATGGCCGACAACACAGGCTAGGGCGGCATTATCTCCATGGAGTTGATCCAACATGCCAGCCATAAATGTCAGGACATTGAGCTCTGATGCATAGGCGTTAACTTCGTATTCGCCACTAAGGCGGACTCGCCAAGGACGTTCATCTAGGCCATTGGCACGGGCTAGACGCTCAACAATGCGATATAGGACGTAAAAGTCCTCTGGCAGATTTTGGCGTGCCTCGTTATAAAAAGCATCGCTGCTACTCTTTAACTGGCTCCCCACCGCAGGCATAGCAGCAAGGTAAGCTGCACGGGTGGGCTTTTGATAAGATGCCGTAGAAATAACAGCTAAGCTAGTTGCCAAAAAAGCAGCTAAGGTGGACTTAAACATAGGTTTCATAAATAAGCGTTCTCCTACGCTACTCTTCACACTTAAAAAGGCAAGTATTACCTAGATATACTGTCGTATCTCTGCATTGCTATGGAGATATTCTTTGTAATTTATAGCGTTTCTTGATTGCATGAGGTGCCGCACAAAATCCGAGGCCCTTGCTACGGAGAAAGCTCAGATCTGAGTTTGTACGCCACCCATCCTGGAACCGCTATAACTCAAACTTTACGGCAGTTCCTAGGCTTGCCAAGCCTATCAGTAAATTCTGAATTATTCCGTAATAATTCGGATGCTTTTCCAAGCTTAAGCAAAGTTTTGTGAGATTGCAAGGGTAGTAGCCCAGAATTTCAAAGTCTCGAGTTCAAAATCTCGCAGTCGTAGTCATTTTGAATAAAGATAAGACCAGCTAGCCATGGGAAACCTGACCCAATGGGCTTTTAGGGTTCGCAAACTAAACCGTTGAAGCCCAGGATCAAAGCCGTT
>CAZWNR010000389.1:0-4578 GCA_964635665.1 uncultured bacterium
CTGCCCATGCTGGAAACCCTGGCCACCGATGAGTACAAGCCGGAGGTGCTACGAAACCAGGCCTGGCAGGTGATTGGGGCGATTGGCACCTCGCGGGCTCTAGAGGTGCTGATCCAAAGCCTGATGAGCTCCTGGGGCCAGACCCGCCGCCAAATTCTGCGCATTCTGCTGAAGCTCTATCAAGAAACCGGGGTGAAGCGATCTGACTTGATCGACAACGCCCTCGATCAGCTGCTGGGGCGTAGCGGTTTTGAGGATTTAGTCGATACCGAACTGGCCTTTGTAGGGCAAATCCTTGCCGCCAAGCTGGACCTCGGCGGCACCGTCACCACCCTAGAGGAACGGCTGCTGCAATCGGCCCTAGAAGGGTTAGAAACCGACGCCATCGAGCGGCTGTTTATGCTGCTGCGGTTTATCTCCCCGGCCAATGCCGTGCAGGCGGCCCAAGCCAGCCTCAGCGGTTCGGTATCGAGTTGGGCCAAGGGGCTGGAAATCCTGGATAACTGCCTCGATATTTCCAGCAAGCGCATCATCCTTATCCTGCTGGATCGCCAACCCGACGAGGAAAAACTCAAGCGCCTCAGCCTCTCCACGCCGATGATTACCTACACGCCGCTATCCCCCCGAGATCGCCTGCGGCAACTGCTCGATCTACGCAACTTCCTGTCGGATTGGGCCTTGGCCTGCTGCTTTCACCTCGCTAAGGCCAAGCACTGGAACCTAACGGCTACCCACACCCTCGCCCTGCTGCAACACCCCACGGGCTTTGTGCGAGAGGCGGTGTTGGCCTACGTAGCGGAGGCTTCCCCCCGTGCCCTGCGCGACATTCTGCCCATGATGCGGCAAGATCCTAACGAATTGGTGGCCCGCCAGGTTAACCAACTGATGAGAACCTATAATCTGGAACCAGATTTGTGACGTTTGGCCCTCTTCAGCGTTTCTTGTTCCCTTGCCTCGTTGACCCATGCCAGACATTACCCTAAACAGCCTAGATCGGCTCCTCTTTATCCGCCGCGTGCCCATTTTCGAGGAACTGCGGGATGATTTTTTAATGCGCCTTGCCCCGGTAATGGATGAGGTGCGCTTCGAGGCGGGCTACACCATCATCACCGAAGGCCAGGAGGGACGGGCCATGTACATCATCGTGTCGGGCCAGGTGAGCGTCCACCTCAGTGGGCAGCAGGTGGCCCAGTTCCAGGCTGGCGATTGCTTTGGGGAAATGTCGGTGTTCGACGCCGAGCCCCGATCCGCCTCCGTCACCACCCTAGAGCCCTGCGACTGCCTGGTGCTTACCCAACAGCAGCTCTACGACGCCATCGACGAAACCCCTGGTATTGCCGTCAACCTCATTCGTCTGCTGTCACGCCGAATCCGCTAACTAAACCAGGATCTCAACCGGGTCAAGGGTCGCCTCAAGGCGACCAAGGCCGCTCGCCCTGCCCCCACCCTGCCGGTTACCAAAGCCTACCCCGACGGCTATGGTGAAGCCTACCCCACCGATGGCTACCCCGTCCCCGCCTGGGATAGTCCTATCCTCTACTAACTAACCCCCCATCCCCCGCACGGGAGCACCGCAGTGTGCCCCAACCAACCTCAATCCCCCATCCATGCTTTCCATGCAAACCTTTTTCTCCGACGCTGCCGATCTTAACCAAGGGCTGAAGCAGGCGCTAGATCAGCTTTGGGATGCCTTCCCGACCCTGGCTCCTCACCAAATTGCTGTGACCTGGGTGGTCTACGATCCGCCCTACATCACCAATACGGGGGGGGCTCTGAGCGCCCACGACTTTTGGCAGCATCGGCCTCGGGGGGCCAGCTATCGCGGTGTGGAGCTGATTTATCCAGCCAGCGTGGTGAAGTTGTTTTACCTGGTCGCTGCCCAGGAATGGCTAGAACAGGGCATGATCCAACCCTCGGCAGAGCTAGACCGCGCCCTACGGGACATGATTGTGGATTCCAGCAACGACGCCACCAGTCTGGTGATGGACGTGCTAACGGGCACCACCAGCGGCCCCGAATTGCCCCCTGGCCCCTTTGAAACCTGGCAGTACCAGCGCAACATCGTGAATCGCTTCTTTCAGTCTTTGCAGTGGCCGGAGGTAGCGACGGTCAACATGAACCAAAAAACCTGGTGCGATGGCCCCTACGGTCGGGAACGGGCCTTTGTGGGTGAACACTACGAAAATCGTAATAAATTGACTACCAACGCCGTGGCGCGGCTGATCCACAGTCTGGCGGGCGGGGTAGCGGTGTCGGCGGCCCGTTCCCAGGCCATGCTGTCCCTCATGGGGCGGGATCTCACCCTGGAACGCCCCCCCAGCCAAGAGGAAGATCAGGTGACCGGATTTATCGGATCGGGGCTCCCCCCCAATGCCGTTCTCCATTCCAAGGCCGGATTTACCAGCCAAGTACGCCACGATGCCGCCTACATCGAAATTCCGGGCCACCCCCCCTTTACCCTAGTGATCTTCACCGAAGGGCGAGAACACAGCCAAAACCGCGAGATAATTCCCTACCTCACCCAGCAATTGGTGGCCCAGGTCCGCCTCGCGGAGGAGTAGGTATTCCCCCTGACCCCGATCCCTAGCGGTGCCCTAGGCGAATCAGGGCGAGAACGATAGCCCTGACACCCATCATCCATGCCGCTAGCGCGTCCCCCCAAGGATAAAAATCTATTTTGAGAGCAAATCCGCATCGGAAAACCCTGATCCCCAGCCCAAGGAACCGTAGGGACAAGGTTCCCTCGACCGCTGGTGCTGGGGGAAAACAAGCCGGATTGAGTATTAACCCTTGAAAAACCTCGCTTCCATGCCCTGGGGAAAGGTGGTTGACGGCCCGTTTACCGGCATTGGAAAATGTTGTGTCGAGGCCGTCCTCCCCTGGAAAGAGGTGGTACAATTTTCGGCAATTATTGTGTGGTGTGTAAAGACCGGAAGGTCAGTTCCGAAAGGTTATCTGCAATAAGGTCGTCTGCAATTTTGAGGAGTGAATATTAAATCCATGGCTTACCTAAAATCCCTATCCGCTCTAGCGGGTGTGGCAGCGGCGGCTACCCTGTTCAACGCTCTGCCTGCCCAAGCCGAAGGCAACCCCGTAACCACCGAAGCCGTCGCTGAAGTGGTTACCCTAGACGCCACCGAGACCCGACCGACCGACGTTGTCTCTGAACCGTCCTCCGAGCTAGCGGAAACCATTCCCGCTGATGCCGCCACTTCCGCCACTCTGCTGACGGAGTCTGGAGAGCCCATGGCCTTCCAGGTCGCCGATGGCGCTCTGACTAACTTTGATAACGCTGGTCTTCATGCCGCCCTCAACGACTCTATTACCGAAGCTGCTCCCGCCCTCACCGAAGGTGTTGAGCTGGCCCAGTCCTCCCGTCGCCCCTATGCCGATGTTTCCCCCGCCTACCTGGGCGTAGCTGGTAATGCGGGCTTTGGCGATCCCGACAGCGCTATCGGCGACTTTGGTGTCAACGTGATCAGCAAAATCTCCCTCGGCCCCCGGTTCTCCCTGCGGCCTGGGTTCTTCATCTCCGAGCGCTTTACCAACTTCGCCATCCCCCTCACCTACAACTTCAACACCATGACAGCTGGTGGCATGCGCTTCCAGCCCTACGTGGGCGCTGGGGTCGATGTGCCCTTCAATGGCAACACCGCCCTGATGTTGAACGCCGGAGCCGACGTACCCATTTCCCGCGCCTTTACCCTCAATGCTGTCACTAATGTGCGCGTCACCAGTGGGTTTGGCCTTGGTCTCTCCCTGGGTGTGGGCTACAACTTCCCCTTCGTCTTCGAGTAAATTCGGCTAAATCCCTAACCGGATAGCCTGGGTGGATTGATCAACCATTCCAGGCATCTCCGACGATTTCCCCTAGGGCGGGTACCGACGGTATCCGCCCTTTCTTGTAGGTTTGGCCGTGGCTGAATGGGGCTAGGAACCCCCAGGGCACCTTGGAAGCACCCCACCCTTGGGGGCCACATTTAGGTGCATCACCATGACCACAGCAACCCACGTCACCTGGGAACAGGTACTGCAAACCTTCCAGCGCCATTGGGGTTACAACAATTTCCGCAAACCCCAGGACGACATCATTAAAGCCCTCCTAGACCGTCGTGATGTGCTGGTGGTGCTGCCCACCGGGGGCGGCAAATCCATCTGTTTTCAGCTTCCAGCCCTGCTGCAGTCGGGGCTGACCCTGGTAGTGTCACCGCTGTTGGCCCTGATGGAAAACCAGGTGCAAGAACTGCGCGAGAAGGGACTGCCAGCGGCCACTCTCCACAGCCAAATGCCGCCCCACCAGCGCCGCCGCATTCTGCAAGACCTAGAGCAACAACGGCTGCGGTTGCTCTACCTCTCCCCCGAAACCCTGCTGAGTTCGCCCGTGTGGGATCGGCTGTGTCATCCAAGCCTCCAGCTTAATGGCCTGATTTTGGATGAAGCCCATTGCTTAGTGCAGTGGGGGGAAACCTTCCGACCCGCCTACCGCCGCCTGGGGGCGGTGCGTCAAGCCCTCATCGCCTGTCGCCCGGCGGGCATCACCTTGCCCATCGCCGCATTCACCGCCACCGCCGATCCCCA
>CAZWNR010000390.1:0-4538 GCA_964635665.1 uncultured bacterium
TGGCATTATAGACCGTTAGGTTGTCTTTTTTGGGGCGGCGGCGGTTCTGGAGCGCTAGCTTCCCTGGTAAACCTACGGGATAGTCATAATAGAGTCGGGCACAGTAAGTATGATTTTAAGAGTGCTGTAGGTGGCCGCCATGGCTGATCCCGTCACCATTCAGGATATCTACGAACTTTTCAAAGTCTCCCAAGCTGAAGCAGATCGGCGTGCGGCTGAGGCAGATCGCAGTATGGAGGAACTCCGACGCCTGGTTAGCTAACACTAGCCGAGAGGTGTCGCGGTTGGGGGATCGCTGGGGATTGTTTGTAGAGAACCTGGTGGCTCCGGCGGGGCAGCGGTTGTTTCAGGAGCGGGGGATTGATATTCAGCAAACCCACCGTCGCGCCAAGTCCACCCGTCCAGAAGCTCCGATGGAAATTGATATTTTGGCGGTGGATGGCGATGTGGCGGTGGCCATTGAGGTGAAGTCGCGGCTCACCCAGGAGGACGTGGACAGCTTTTGCGAGAAACTGCAATGGGTCAAACTGGCCTTCCCTGAACGGGCAGACTACCGTATTTTTTGGGCCGTTGCAGCCATCGAATTTGTACAAGACGTAGATCGCTATGCCTACCGGAAGGGCCTATTTGTGATGCGTCAATGCGGCGATGCCATGGAACTGGCGAATAATGCCACCTTTCAGCCTAGGGCTTGGTGATGAGGTAGACAAAAGCAGGGGCGAGGAAACCTCGCCCCTGCGGGTAGACGGCTTGGAAACCGGGCCTTGGGATTAGGCGGCGAGTTGGGCTGCTTCCTGGACGGGGGCAGGCTGAGTCGCCTTATAGGCGGCGAGTTGGGCTTCGATGTTTTGGCGCACCACCTGACGGAAGTCGAGGAAGTGCTCGGCCTGGGCACACACCGAAACGTAGTTGGCGGCCACGGCGGGGTAGCGCCAGAGGATGATGGCCAGGTTAATCCAGAAGCGCAGGCGGGTTTTGCGCACCACCCCCTGCCGCCAGAGGATGATGAAGAAGGCCCGAATGGTGATCCAGTTGATGTCTGGGGTTCCGGCGGAGGCAGTGCGGTTCTTGTAGTTTCGCTTTTGGGCTTCGCCGAGCATCAAAAAGTGGCGGAAGGTGCGGTTCAACACCGTCAGCGGATCGTAGAGGTTCCAGAATACCTGAATGTATTCTTCGGTAATTTCCTCAATGGGGCGAGTGGGCACGAAGTTCATCAGGGTGGTTTGGTTGATGTCGGCACTCTTGCCCAGCAGCCGACCTTCTTTTTCTAGGCGGTGCCAGAGGGCTGTGTCGGGTAGGGCTTGTAGCATACTCACCAGGGCGGTGGGGATGGCGGTTTGCTCCACGAACTGATAGATGCGCTGGCCTGCACCGGGCTTTTCGCCATCAAAGCCGACGATGAACCCGGCCATTACCCGTAGGCCCGCCTTGGCAATGGCCACTACCGACTCCGATAGGGGATCCCGCGTGTTCTGGAATTTTTTGGTGAGGGCGAGGCTGTCGTCGTCGGGGGTTTCGACGCCTAGGAAGACGGTGCCAAAGTTGCAGTCCACCATCATCTGCATCAGTTCAGGATCCTGGGCCAAGTCCACAGAGGCCTCGGTAGCGAAGGAGAAGGGATAGCCGTGCTCCTCCATCCAGGGCTTCATGGCGGTGAGCAGGCGCTTAACGTTACGCTTGTTGCCGATGAAGTTGTCATCCACCATGAAAATGCTGCGCCGCCAACCCAGGTCGTAGAGGCACTGAAGCTCGGCTAGGAGCTGTTCGGGTTCCTTGGTGCGGGGTTTGCGACCGTAGAGCACGATGATGTCGCAAAATTCGCACTGGAAAGGACAGCCCCGCGAAAACTGAACCGACATTTCGGCGTAGGCATCCAGGTCTAGCAGGTCGTAGCGGGGAATGGGGGTCTCGGTAACGGCGGGTTTTTCGCCCCCGGAACGGAAGGTGCCGCTGCGGTCGCCGCGCTCGACGGCCTCCACAAACATGGGCAGGGTAATTTCCCCTTCATCCAAAATCAAAAAGTCGGCCCCGGCTTCCTCGGCTTCGTGGGGCAGGGAGGTAGGGTAGGGGCCACCCACCGCGACGAGCTTCCCGTACTCCTTAGCGGTGCGAATGGCGGCCAAAAAATCGGGCCGATGGACGATCATGGCGGACACGATCACAATATCCGCCCAGCGCCATTCGGCGTCCTCCACCTCCCGCACATTGCGATCCACCAGCTTAAAGTTCCAGCTCTGGGGCAAAATCGCCGCCACCGTCACCAGCCCTAGGGGTGGTAGCTGTGCCTTCATGCCGACCAGTTCAAGGGTTTTGTCAAAGGACCAAAAACTTTTCGGAAAACGAGGATAAACCAACAGAATGTTCATGAAAGCCAGTCTATATTTTCTGCCATCCTACGGGAGTAATTCTAAATGCGCAAACGCTAGACCCAGGAAAACCCTGTTTTAGGTGACTTCATCCTGGGGCGATGGTCTGTTATCCATAGAAATCCTGAATTGCCATCCCTGACAAAACTCAATGCACAAACGCCCTCTCTAAATAACTCTGACAGGCCATAAAATCTCTGAACATTCCTGAACAAAATGCGATTTTCGCCTGAGTGGAGGTGAAGCATACTGGCAATAGCCCTCGAAAATCGCACTCACAATGGAAATTTTTCTATTTCTGTTTGTCCTTGGTCTGTGGATTTACCTGAGCCTGCCTAAACAGGAGCCGCCCAAAAAAGACCCCTGGGAGGAAATGGGCAAAGCCATTGGCACCGCCCTTAAAACCCTCAATGCCCCCGCCGACGATAAAAAGGGCGGGGGCGGCAAAAAAGATGGCCTACCCAACTTCATTTATCTAGCAATTATTGCTGGACTAGCCGTGTATTTGCTCCGCTGAGGAATGTGTTGGATCGGAGCAGCTAGCCCCCATTGATGGGAGATTGACTAGAAGGAGGCGTAGGAGGAGGAGGCTGCTACCGCAATCGCCATGATGCCCTGGCGCAGGAAGGAGAGCAGCAAAAAGGCCAGAATTGGGGACAAATCAATGCCGCCGAGGGGGGGGGATGATGGAGCGGAACAGATTTAGGTAGGGATCCGTAAGCTGGCTGAGGACAGAAAAGGGTGGGTTAAACCAGTCGACATTGGGGAACCAGCTCAACAGAATGCGGATGATGAGCAGGACGGTGTAGATCGAAAGGAAGGTGGAGAGGGTCTGTACCAAAATATCCATCTGAAGAACCTCAGCTTGAGTCGTTACCAACAATACATGGAGAACGGAAACCTGTCAGTTAGTGTAACGGAATGCTGCATAGGGTGTGGCAACAGGCCTACCGGAGACCTGTTGAGCTAGCCCCCAAAGCGAGTCGTCAGCCCTATCCGTTTGGCAGGGGTTGCCTTAGGATTGCTCGGTGTGGCCGTTGATGTGGCCGAGCTGTTGACGCACATCGTCGATGGCCTCATTGAGCTGAGCGATTTTTGCCTCCAGCCCGAGGCGAGCCGCCTCCATCCCTTCCTCGGTGACCTCCGCTAGGTCATCAAACGCGAGGTCATTCGCCGGGCGAGTTCCCTGGCTAGACTGGATCCGCGAGGCCGCGAGGGCACCGACCACGCCCCCCAGGGCACTGCCTACCAGAGTACCCAGCAAAAAACCACCGACAAAGTTACCTTGTTCACTCATAGCACTCTCCGTTCCACCTCAGTTGCAGGTTGTGTTGTTTTCCATTGTAGGAATCGGTATCAGTTGGCCCCTAGGAGCCAAAGGTGCGGTCCCCCGCATCCCCTAGCCCCGGCACAATAAAGCCTTGGTCGTTCACCTCTTCGTCAATGCCAGCGGCAAAAATGGTAAGGCTGGGGTAGACATCCGCTAGCTTGCGCAGGGCCAAGGGTGAGGCCACGATGGCAATGATGCGCACCAGGGCCGGATCTACCCCTCGACTCACGAGGTCGGCTAGGGTGGCCATGATGGTGCCTCCGGTAGCGAGCATCGGTTCGCTGATGATCACCCGCGTTTGGGGGTCAATTTGGGCAGGGAGTTTGTTGAGGTAGCAACTGGCTTCTAGGGTTTCTTCGTCGCGCACATAGCCCACGTGGTAGACCGAAGCTAGGGGCAGCAAGGCTTGAATCCCCGACATCAGGCCCAGCCCCGCCCGCAGAATGGGAACGATCATGGTGGGGATATCGGGATTGATAAAGGTAGCCGCACAGGGGCCGAGGGGCGTGTTCACCGTGGTGTCTATGGTAGGTAGCCACTCGCGGATGGCTTCATAGGTAAGCCAGCGTCCCAGTTCCTCCATGGCCGACCGAAACAGCGGCGAGGGGGTTTCGGCATCGCGAGCCACCGCTAGCCAATGCTTCACCAGGGGATGGGGCGGAACAAAGATACGAAGTTGAGGAGCCATGGACCAAAGGGAATGTGCAAATCTGCCACATCATACTCTGTGATGGGGGGGCTGTGGCGAGGGAAAGCCTCTAGGACGCCTGCCCTTTCGGCTGTCGGGGTACGGTCGAGTCGGTGGGAAAAGCCCACCTTTTCAAGGGGAAGCCACACCTGTG
>CAZWNR010000391.1:0-1770 GCA_964635665.1 uncultured bacterium
CCAGCCCTAGCCCTCCTAGGATAATCGTCACCAGCACCGGAATTTGCGCCCAGGTCACCCCCGCAAAGCTGCCGAAGGTCCAGCTTAGGTAGGCCAGGGTTTGGTCGATGGAGCTGAAGTGCAGCAGAATCGTTACCAAGGCCGTGGTGACATAGCCCAACATGAGGCCAAAGATCAGCAGCGCCAGGGAATTGCGGACGCGGTGGGCCACCCCCATCACCAACACCATAGCGGCGGCGGCACCGAGGCTAGCGGCCCCTACCAGGCTAAACTGCCCCAGCCAACCCACCGCCGCCCAACCCGTTAGACCCCCAGTGAGCACCACCAGGGCCGCGCCCAAACTCGCCCCAGCGTTGATGCCCAGAATCGACGGCCCCGCCAGGGGATTGCGAAATAGCGCCTGAAGCTGCAACCCGCTGACGGCGAGGGCCGATCCGGCGGCCATGGCAGTGAGGGATCGGGGTAGGCGAAAATTCAGCACAATATCGCGCCAGGGGGCACGGCTGGGTTCTCCGCCCAGCAGAATGGTGACCACCTCCGACAGGGGGATCGTTACCGACCCCAGGGCCAAGCTGACCAAAAAGACGAACAGCAGCAGCCCCAGCAGCCCCCATAACCCCAGGTAATGGCCAGGGCGAGGAGTTGGAATCGGGCTAACAGGGGGACAGAGGGATTTGGCCGAAGCCAGTTTGGGCAGCGTCAGTTTTAGCACCATGGCCCTAGCCCCCCACCGCAACCGTAAGGGCCACCCGCCGCACCTCGGTCTGGTGCTGGCCGTTGGGATGGAGGGTGATCAGCCGAAAGCCAGGTTGATCGTGGTTGGGGCTGGGCTGGGTGGGCGTCACCTGGTGCACAGTGGAGGGGCAACCGTAGCAGCAAACCGCTCCCCACCGTTGATCAATCTCTAGGTGGGCATGGCCAAAGGTCACCACCTTTACCTGCTCAAACCGTTCTAGCCGTGCCAGAAAGTCGTCGGCCCGCTGAAGCCGAATTTGATCCAGCCAGTCAATCCCGGTGGAAACTGGGGGTGGTTGCCGGGCACGGGCGGTGGGCTGGTTGGGGTGCTGGGAGAGGGTGTCCTCTAGCCAAGTCAGGGTATCTGGGGGGAGGTGTCCGGCCCCAAACTGGGCCATGGGCAACACCGAATCGAGCAGAATCAGCCGCCAGTGGCCCAGGTCGAGGCTTTGGTTGGGGCCATGGTAAAGGTCGTCGGAAAAGACCTGGTGCAGCAGGGCCGGATTATCGTGGTTGCCGGGAATCCAGTAGACAGGCAGGTCGAGGGACTCCGTTGCCGCCCGCAACTGATTGTAGGCGTTTAAATCGCCCTCCTCGGCCAGATCCCCCGTTAGCAAAAGACCATCGGGCTGGCATTCAAGCACCGCCGCCAGCACCGCCTGGAACGACTGCCAGGGGTTGATGCCGCGCAGCCAATCGGTGGGCTGGGCTAGCAGATGGGTATCGCTGAGTTGGGCGAGGGTGAGGGTCATAGCATTCTGGGGAGATGGGGGTCGGACGTCGGGGTAGGGGTGAGATGCCCTTGCCCTAGAGAGTCGGGGAACTTAGATCATCATCTGACGATTAGGGTTCTAGGCGTTGGTAGTAGATCAGTTGATGGTCGGGCAAAAGGTCGGGGTGAAAAATGTGGATCAGGTCGGCCAAAATCCAGTGGGGATAGAGGGAACCGCTTTCCCAATAGTCGTTGCCACCGCCATCGTTGAGGCGAGCGTTGTTGTTGAACATTTGGTTTTGTTGCAACGCTCGAAACTTGCC
>CAZWNR010000391.1:1870-4525 GCA_964635665.1 uncultured bacterium
GCCAAAAATCGGCCATCGCTGCCCGATCATAGACCGCTTCCACATCCAGTGGCAGGCTATTGGCCTGGTCGAGATCGGCCCACAAGTAATCGGCCCCGGCATCCCGAAACAGTTGCGCCGCATAGCTTTTGCCCCCCGGCACATACCAGGTGCCTTCGTAGCTCGATCCCGAAAACACCGTGGGCCGATCCGTCAGGGTGGTTGTTAGCTCGCGCAGGTCTTGGTATTCCGCAGCAATGGCTGCAAACCGTTCTTCGGCGAGGGCTTCCTGGTTAAAAAACAGGGCTGTAAATTTCAGCCACTCCGCCCGCCCCAGGGGCAGGGTTTCCTGAAATTCCGCCACCGCCACCACGGGTAACCCCGCCTGCTGCAATCGCTGAGGGCTATCGGCCTCGGTATTGCCCGTTGCAATGGCCATTACCAAGTCCGGTTCCGCCAGCAAAAGCTGCTCTAGGTTAAGGGACTGACCGCTGGCCATCTCCACCAGATCGCCCTGGTCAATCTTGCGGCGCACATTGGGATTATTAACAAAGGCAAACTGCCCCACCCCCGCCAGGGACTCCACCTGCCCCAACTCGTCTAGATAGGGCAGATGGGTGGTAGACAGCGCCACCACCCGCTGCACCGGAATTTCAATCACCGTCGTTGCCCCCGGCACCTCCGGCACCGGAGTGCCGCACTGCACCAGCACGTAGCGCAGCGGCGGCTGATTTTGCTGCCAGGGCATGGCCACCGTCACCACCTTGTAGTGGCGGTGATACTCCACCGTAAAGCCCGTGGCGTAGTCCACCTGGGCCTTGGCCGGAAAGTAATCCGCCGTCTCGCTGTACTCGGCCACGCACCCTTCCCGGTCACCCGCCCCTGGGGCCGATCCCGCCGGGGAAGACACCCGCTGGCAGCTGGTGAACAGGAACGCCAGCCCTAGGATGCCCGCCGCCCAGGGGCGAAGATGGTGGTAGGAGGGAGGTGAGGTCATGGGGAATCGGGAATTGGGAATCGGGAGTCGGGAATTGGGAAGGGAGATTGGTGGGCAGTGCCCGCCCTACTAGAAGGTTCGGCTCACCCCCACCTGAAAATTGCGCCCCAGCCCTGGTACCCCCGGAAACTGCTCGAATTGGGTATTAAACAGGTTGTTGAGGCTGGCATTGATCACCAGAACATTGCTGATGGGGGATCGCAGCTTCAGATCAACCACCGTACGTCCGGGCAGGGTTTCCTGGTTGGCCCGATCCACAAACACCGAGCTTACCGAGTGAACAAACAACCCCGTGTAAAAGCCCTGGGGCGTTTCGTAGGCAAGGCCCAAGTTCCAGGTATCGGCGCTGGTAAAGGGCAGCAGGTTACCGTCTTCGCTGGGGGAGGATCCGGCCAAGATGGTGGGGTCGTTCCAGGTGTAGTTGGCAAAGGCAAAGACGTTGTCAAAGAGTTGATAGTTCACCTCAGCCTCTAGGCCCAGCGACCGCACCCGACCAATGTTTTGGGGGGTAAAGGTGGCCAAATCAAAGTTGATGGCGTCGCGGATGTCGTTGTGGAAGAAGGTGAGCCGCGCCAGCCCCCGATCTCCGATCTGCTGATCCACCCCCACATCAAAGCTCCAGCCCGATTCGGGGCGCAGGTTGGGGTTATTGAAGGGGGCAAAATACAGGTCGGTGAGGGTGGGTACCCGGAAGTTGCGGCCAAAGTTGGCCCGCAGGCTGGTGGTATCGGTCACCTGTACCCGACTGCCCAGGTGAAAGGAAGTGAAGGAACCATCGGCGAGGTCGTTAAAATCCTGTCGTACCCCAGCATTGGCACTCCAGTAGGGGGTAATCTCTGCCTGGTAGCGGGCAAACAACCCCGTCTGCCGCAGGGAATCCGCGTAGTTTTCCGTGAGGTCGTTGGTCAGCAGGTTGAGGGTGCCGTTGTTGGCGTTTACCTGGCGAAAATCGACGCCGTAGGTGAGGTTTTGGTTGGCGGCAAGCTGCCAATTGTGCTGCACCTGGGCACCCACGGAGGTTTGATCCACCAGGTCGCGGGTGGGGTCGCCAAAGCTAGGGCTAGGGCGATTGAAGGTGAGCCCCAGCAGGTCGCCGTAGAGCCGTGCCGTCAGCCGCGAGTCATCCCCTTGGCCGAGGTCGGCTTCGTAGGCCAGATCTAGCAGCCAGTTTTCGCTGTAGCTGCGATCATCGGCGGAGAGGCTGTTGAACCCGCCCGCGATACTACCGGGGACGGGCACCGCACCGGGTACCCCCAAGTCTTTGCTGAGGTAGAGCAACCCCAGCCGCAGCCGACTGCGATCACTCAACTCGGTGGTGACATTGAAGTTGACGTTGTTGTAGAGCACATCGGCATTGGTACGCACCCCATCAACGTCTGTGCTGGTGAGGCTGAAGGGGAAATTGTTACGCGAAGCGGTGCGGTTGTAGCCCAGCACCCAGCTCAGGCCGTCGTTGTTGCCCCGGGCCTGGAGAATTTGGTCATTAAAGCCAAAGCTACCCACCGCCGCCGAAGCCGAGGTTTCAAAGGCATTTTCCCCCGGTCGGCGGGTGATGATGTTGATCACGCCGCCAATGGCGCTAGACCCGTACAGCACCGAACTCCCCCCCGGCAGCACCTCGATCGGCTCAATGGCATCCACCGTCAGCGTAGATAGGTCGAAGGCTCCAAAGGAACCGA
>CAZWNR010000392.1:0-4512 GCA_964635665.1 uncultured bacterium
CAGCGTGACGTTCAGGAGCGATCCCAAACGAGATCCCAGGGTTCTTGAGCCTTGCAGCAACGACCTTGGGCCTGCGCCAAGGTAGAACCCTGGGATCTTGGCCTTGCCCCCGACAACGTGACGATTGCGATCCCCCCTTTTTTAAGGGGGGCTAGGGGGGGATCTTCCAGGGTGAGCCTGCCCTAGGCGGCCATATCAAACAGCAGGAACTCCGTTTCGGGGGCGGTGCTAGCCAGGGTGAGGTCTTGCAGATCTTGAATCGCCGCCCCATCCCCTGCCGTTAGCGTTTGGCCGTTGAGATCTAGCGCCCCCTTGGCCACCTGGAGCCACGCAATCCGCCCCTCAGCTAGGGTGTGACTAACCTGGTCGCCATCGCCCAGCAAGGCGCTATAGAGGCTGACATCCTGGTGAATCGTCACCGATCCATCGCGACCATCCTGGGAACCAATCAGGCGCAGACGACCCTGCTTTTCGGCGGGATCGATGTAGATCTGCTCGTAGCCCGGATCGATGCCGTTGGTGGCGGGCAATAGCCAAATTTGCAGCAAATGCACCGTATCCGTTGCCGAGGCATTGAACTCGCTGTGCATAATGCCCGTTCCCGCCGACATCCGCTGTACATCCCCAGGGCGAATGATGGATCCGTTGCCGATGCTGTCCTTATGCTCTAGGGAACCCTCCAGCACGTAGGTGACGATTTCCATATCCCGGTGACCATGGGTGCCAAACCCTTGGCTAGGGCTGATTTTGTCTTCGTTGATCACCCGCAGCGGCCCAAACCCCATGTGCTGAGGGTCGTAGTAATTGCTGAAGGAAAAGGAATGGCGAGTATCTAACCAGCCAAAATTGGCCGCGCCTCGCTCGTTAGACGGACGAATCGTAATCATGACGACACCTCCTAAAGAAATTTGGGCGGATGTGTTTGCCTTGTTATTACCCTAGACTGAATCCCATAAAAAGACAATAATCAATTTTATAAACATATTGTCTCTGAAAAAAAGACAATCTTGAATCTGCCCTCCCCGTACGGGCGCACCGCAGTGCGCCCCAACCGACCTCCTTCCCACGATCCAATCCCTATGGACAAATTCGAGAGTATTCGCGCCTTTACCCAAGTGGTGGAATCCGGTGGCTTTGCCGCCGCCGCCCGCCAAATGGGGCTATCTCGTTCGGCGGTGAACAAACTGGTGATCAACCTAGAAGACGACCTGCACACCCAACTGCTGCATCGCACCACCCGGCGGGTATCGACCACAGCAGCGGGGCGAGCCTTCTATGAACGCTGCGTCAACATCCTGGCGGATTTGGAGGAGGCCGAACTGGCCCTATCCCGCTTGCAGGAGGAACCCAGGGGAAACCTGCGGGTGAATGCACCCATGACCTTTGGTGTGCTGCATTTGGGGCCGCTTTTAGTGGACTTTATGGCTCAATATCCCGATTTACAGGTAGAACTGAGCCTAAACGACCGTTTCATCGATCCCATCGACGAGGGCTTTGATGTGACGGTGCGGATTGCCCCAGACCCCGGTGCCGCCAGTTTAATCGCCCATCACCTAGCCCCCTGCCCCATGGTGATCTGTGCCGCCCCCAGCTACCTTCAACGGCGGGGCACCCCCACCCACCCCAGCGACCTCGAACACCACGCCTGCCTCCACTACGGCCATCGTTCCCAGGACAACACCTGGACGCTGACGGACGCTGACCACTCTCCCATCACGGTGTCCATCCATGGCCCGCTGTGCTGTAACAATGGCGAAGTACTGACCCAGGCCGCTCTAGCGGGATTGGGCGTCACCCTAATGCCTCGGTTTATTGTGGAAGACGCCCTGCGACAAGGACGGTTGCAGCCGATTTTGACGGGTTTTTGCCCACCAGAAAGCCAGATCTATGCCCTTTATCCCGTCAATCGCCACCTGTCGGTGAAGGTGAAAGCGCTGATTGAGTTTTTGCAGCAGCGGCTGGCCTAAAATACTTACCCATTGCCCAGGCAAAACCGCTTTCCAACATTGTTGTGCGTCGTCCGCAGCCGTCTTGAAGCGTGCGTTCCCTAGTTGAATGGCCCTGGCATCCTGAAGCTGTGCGTTGTCCCCAAACCCATCGGCCTCGCCATTGCGACTACACCGTTCCCCTAGCCCCAAACCTCTGCTAGGGTCAGCACAAACCCCGGTAGTACCTCTTCTCCAGAAAGGCTTTCCGGTTGCGCCAAATATTCCGTCGGACGCCCAACACGATAGATTTGCACCTGCTTTTCTGCGGGGTCAATCAGCCAGCCTAGACGCACCCCACAATCCCGATACTCCGCCATTTTGCGTTCTAGGGTGGTGAGCTTATCCGTGGCGAAACGTAGCTCGATGACAAAATCGGGGGCGAGGGGCAGAAACTGGGCAGGGTCGGGGGCGATGGACTCAATGCGCGATTTTTCCACCCAGGCCACATCCGGCGACCGATCCGCCCCATTGGGCAGTGAAAACCCAGTGGAAGAGTCGAACACAATGCCGAGATGGGTTTGGCGATTCCAAAGGGTGACGTTGGTCGTGAGGTCGGCGTTGCGTTTACCAGATTCCCATCCAGTCGGGGGCATAAGGATCAACTCTCCGGTGCTGCTGCGTTCTAGGCGAAGGTCTTGGTTGACTTTGCACAGCTCATAGAACTGCTCATGGGTGAGCCGCACCACTGGGTCGAGGGTTAGGGTCAGGGTCGTCATGGCACCGAGGGCGCAAAGGATACCCTTAATCTAACAAGCGGGACGGGGAAAAGCGTTACCATCGCAGAGAAAGGTCAGCCAGGGTTAGGATCTGAGGAAACAGAGGTGAAGTATGATTCAAGTCACCGTTAATGTGCCGGAAGAGTTTTTGGCCGACCGTGATGCCAACACCTTGGCCCAACAGATGCAACTCGCTGCGGCCATCTATTGGTATGCCCGTGGGGAAGTCTCTATGGGTAAAGCGGCTGAGTTTGCAGGGCTAGATCGTCCTCAGTTTCTGGATATCTTGGCCCACGAAAAAATCGATGTTTTCCAGGTTGATTTTGCTGACTTAGCCGAAGAGCTATCCCGTGACTGATGCCGCTTTACCGCCTGTTATTAACACCTCACCCTTGATTTTCTTGACCAAAGCAGACCTACTCTCCCTGCTGCACATTCGATATGCCACGGTTTTGGTGCCTACCATTGTCGTTCAAGAAATTCAGCAATACGGGCCACTCGACACCACGGCCCAGGTAATCCAAAGAACGGACTGGCTGACTATCGTTGAAGCCCCACCGACTGCTTCTGAACTACAAGTCTGTAATCTCGATGCTGGGGAAGCCTCCGTATTAGCCTGGGCCTATGCCCATCCCACCACCGAGGCTATTTTGGATGATCTGGCAGGTCGCCGTTGCGCTAATAAGCTCAACATCCCAATTCGGGGCACCCTCGGTCTAGTGCTAGCCGCCAAGCAGCAGGGGTATATTCCAGAAGCGAAGCCTGTGATCCTCAAACTCAGGCAAACTGGCATGTACTTGAGTGATCGGGTAATTCAAAAGGCACTGGCTCTAGTGCAGGAGACCCTGTAGTCTCCGGCACCTTCGGTACACTTGCCATGTTGGTAGTGCATTAGTCTACGGGTCAGAGAAAAATAAGCCAGAAACAGCGATCTACTGCCGTAAGGTCTTTAGGGGCACCTGATTATTCTCTATCCTGTAAGAAATAGGGCTACCGCCATGTTTAGACAGAGCAAATGGTTTTATTACCGTGGAGTTATATGCTTAGCCCTTTTGGGAGAGGCCCTAGTGCTGATGACCTCTAAAGCTACTTAAGCAACTCATACACACAATCATGCGTCTGTGTGCTAAGTTGAGATTGCTGGCGGATAGTCAGCTACCGCTTACGCCACAACTCGGCAGCGTAACAATTTAACCAGTCAATCCGTTGTTAACGAGATGACGGCTGGCACAAGGGAGTGATTAGGAGTTTATCCTACCTCTCGTCTTCACAAAGTGAAGCTACTTACGGGGAACCGTTGTCATTCGCTTAGTTTAATAAGCTTTGATTGGTTTTTTGCCTTTAAGGAGTGTGCCTATTAAAAAATAGGTTTGAATTTAATTTGTTTTTCTTAGCACTTTGTCTCGGCAAGGTGTTTTTTTGTTTTTTTAAGGAGTTTAAGTCATGGGATATTGCTCTTATCAGGAAGATGCGGATTCTTCAAAAGATGATTTCTTGAATAGTAATGGCTGGGAAACACGGGAGGAAAGGCAGGCTCGAATTAGTCAATTGGCTAGGGATTTATGTGCTCGAAATGAGAAGAAAAGAGGTGTTAACTTGAAAGCATCATCATCTGGCAACATGCCTTCCTTTGATTCTTGGTCTCAGAAGTGGTCATGATCATGATGTAGTTACACTTGAGGCTGGTGAGGTAAGTCGGTCGCCTTGAAATCATTTGGTTTCCGAGCACTAGACTATACCTCACCAGGCAGGGAAAGGCTGTAGGCGCTGTTGGTTCTACATATCCTGTGATTGCGCCCCAGTCTCTT
>CAZWNR010000393.1:0-4474 GCA_964635665.1 uncultured bacterium
CTCTTCAGAGGGCTTCGGCAATCAGCCCTGGAATTTTATTCCGGGGCGATCTGGGTCGTGCACCATCTGGAATTTTATTCCGGGGCGATCTGGGCTGTGGGTTTCAATCCCTGGCATTTCCCTGTATCCTGGCACCTCGCGTTCCGTCATTCCCCCGCGTTCCGTCATTTCCCCGCGTCCCGTCATTAAAATGACCGGGCTAAAAGCTTATGGCCCTGTGGGACAATTTCTACGGTTTCCCCAGCCCTTTTCAGAGGGCTGGGGAAATCAGCCCTGGAATTTTATTCCGGGGCGATCTGGGTCATGCACTTTTGTCATCTGGCTGTAGATAGCTGGTAACGGTCAGATCTCAGGGTTCTTCAAGAACCCTGGGATCTCAGTGTGGCCTAGGCCAATTCCGATCGCACGTTTTCCTCAATAATGGCTACCTGTTCGTTGGTCAGCCCCAATTCTTCCTGAAGTTCTAGCAGTTGGGCCTGTTCTTCGAGGTCAATGTCGCCATCATTTTCGATGAAAGCCCGGAACATCAGGCCATATTCGGCGGCGGCTTGTTCGATGGTGTCTTGGGGTTGGTATTGGGCCGCAATCGCATTCGCCTGTTCCACAGAAACGCCGTACTTCACCCGGAATTTTTCCAGCAGTGTTAGCTCTGTGGCGGAGGGATTGCCGCGACGGTAGCAGGTTTCGACCAGTTTGGTGTATTTGCCCAGATTTTCATCGGCGGATGCGGATTGGGATGGTTGAGGCGGTTGGGGCGGTTGGGGCGCACTGCTGTGCGCCCGTACGGGATCTTCGGGCGTGGCGACAGGTTGGGGCGCAGGATTTTCGCCAGGAATAAACAGTCGGTGGGTGGTGACGAAGTTGGAAATCGCTGCCTGGATGCGTTTGTAGTCGTCGCTGTCGGGGCCGCCGGGGAGGGTGTGTTCCTGCTGTTTGAGGTAGGCCATCAGTTGGGTGTAGAGGGCTTGTTTTTGGGGTTTGGTGGCGGCCTGTTCGCCGATGGCGCGGATGGCGTTGTCTAGGGTTTCGGCCAATCGACGATTTTGGTCGGTGAGGAGGAAGTCTTCGGCCTCTTGCCAGGTGGCTCCCATCACGTCGGTTTTGTCAAAGCCCGTGAGCTTGTCGCGGTAGGTGAATTTGATCTCCCCAAAGCCTGTCACCCGGTTTTCTTCTTCGCGTACCAGGCCGAGGGCGTTGGCCAGCATGAGGTTGTAGCGGGCCTGCCGTTCGTTGCTGGTTTCGGGCATGATGTCGCCAAACTGGCGGTAGTCTTGGTGGGTGTGGAGGGGGTTGTGGTCGGCCTGGGCCACGGCGCGGTAGAGGGATCGCATCCGTTCCATGCCCTCAATCAGCCGCAGGGGGAAGGCCCCGGTTTCTTGCACAAAGTAGATGTGGTAGGGGTCGTTGAGGGGGCGAATTTCCTTTTCGGTGACGGTGCTGGTTTTGCGAATCATCGGCAGCAGGGCGGAGACAGCGGGGTCGGTGGGGTTGCTGCCGCCTTGGATGCCGACCAGCTTTTGGTACTTCTCCAGCTTGTCGTCCCAGCCCAGTTTCTTTTGTTCCTGGCTGAGGCGCAGGAAGGCTTCAGATTTTTCGAAGGTGGTTTTGATTTGGGCTTCCTGCATTTCCACGGTGGGGTATTGTTCCAGGAACTTGCGGGCGGTGGAAATGTCGAGCTGGCTACGACGACGGAACACCTCCATCGACTGACCCAGCAGCCGTTCGTAGAGGTCTTTGGTTTTTAGGGCATCGAAGGTGTAGAGGTCAAACAGGCGCAGGCGCAGGTCTTCGAGCACCTGTTGGGAGAGGGTTTGGCAGAGGGTGGCTTCTTGGTCGGCCACGGTTTTAGTGTAAGCAGCGTCGATTTCCTTTTCGTCGTAGAGCAAAATACCGTTGACCGTCAGGCCCCCGGTTTCGCGGGTGTAGACGCGCTCTTTGTCGCGCAGTTCCGTTTGCACATTGGCTAACACCGTTTCAAAGGCGGTGAGATCCACCAAAAGCTGATCAATTTCCTCCCGCAGGCCATCCAGCAGCATCACCCCCAGGGTACGGGCTTTGACTTCCACCTTGGAAACATAGACTTGTTCTAGGGCCTGCATAATGGCCTGAAAATCGTCTTCGATGACTTTTTTACGATTCAGCAGCATCATCTGCTTAGCGTGATTGTCGATCTGCTGAAGCAGGGTTTGCAGGGCGTTTTGGGCCGAGCGTTCCTTGGGTAGCCAGTTTTTTTGGCGATCTTGATCAAACTTGCTGCGGAAGTCGGCAAATACTTCAATTAAGACTTCTAAAAACTGCCGCGTAAACTTCGGCCCCCGGAAGCGATCTTCCACCATTTGATACACCGTAGCCCGCAGTTCCTTACGCTTTTCAGGAATCAGCCAGCTCAGGTTATCCCACATTTTTTGAAAATAGTCGCTCCAGCGCTTGGGGTCGGTGCCGGTGTCGTGGAAGTGGGGAGCGTATTTTTCCTGTTCGTTGGAGATAAACCGTTGCAGGTTCTCAAAGGGAATATTCAAATCATTGCGACGCTTGCGAATGCTGGCTACCCAGTCTGCCACCTCCTTGGCGTAGGGCTTTTTGTTGTCGCCCATGCTAATGCTGTCGATGATCTGGTGGTCGTGTTCCGATTCTGCCAAAAACAGTCCCGGCAAAATCTCGGTGCGAATCAAGTCTGACATCGCCGAGGGGGCCGGGGTTGGGTTGCTCCACCAGTCCACCAATTTACCCGCCAGCCGCGCCGAACAGGCATTCAGCACCCGCTCCACCGGAAACTGAATGCTCGACAATCCAAAGCTCATAAAGTTTTGGGGATAGCCCAGGGCATCGGGGCTGGCCCAGTGCTTGCGAACGTTATCCCGCACCAGTTTTTTGTATTGGCTAAAGCCGGAGGTGAAATCCAAAAACACGTTCTGGGAGACCATTTCCAGCACGTCGCCCAGGGTGGGGAACGTCACCTTATCATTACTGTTGCCCACCAAATAGGTGAAGTTAAAGGGTGTATCTAAGCCGCTCTGGTTAGTGATGCGGTCGCTCTGGCTGTCGCTATACTGCACGTCAAAACGGGTATCGCTGCGGGAGAAGTGGTTCAGTTCCATCAAGGCCGCGTAGGCATTGGCAATGACGCGATCCCCCAGGCCCGAAAATGCTCCCGGCAACACCAAAAATGCACTGGTTTGCGGCAGTTCCGAAATCGGCACCCAGTCCCGCAGGTTGTAGGCCAAGTCCAGCACCATGCCGGAACCCGTGCCGCCAGAAAGAGAGCACACCACAAAAATATTGATGCCCTTATCGAGCTGGACTTTCCAGCGATCCAGCATGAACTTTTCGTGGCCAACAATGCGCCCCTTGGCCTTATTGAAATAGTCTTTAATCAGCGGGTAGTTCAAGCTAAAAGCAAATCGCCCCAGGGCACGAATTTGACCCGCCCCCGCCAAAATCGAATCCGTTCCCTTCAGTTCGCTGGGAAACCATTCATCTAAATATTGGTAGGCTGATAGCTTATTTAGAATTGCCTTAGCATCCTCTACCTTGGCCCAAATTTGCTCGATGGGCCGTAGAGAAATGTCTTGTTTGAGAACCGTTTGGGCCTCGGAGACCTTGGCATTTTGCTCGGTATCGATGTGCAAAAATGATACAATCGGCAACGCATCCAACGAGCCGTACTGCTCCACAATCATGCGGCGAATTTTAATCAAAATCTCTTTGCCAGTTCCCCCTAAACCAATAATTACGGTGGGGGTCATGCCTGTGTATTCGCTCATAGCTGGGGCACCGAAGGGGTAGGTGAGGGGTGATTGAAGCGGACTGCTCCTAGTCTAGCCAGGAAGCCGAGGGGTTGCCCTCACCCTAAATCCTTCTCCTAAGCTGGGCTACTGTTTATGTAGATCTTGGATCTATCCATAACCGCCTGGGAGATCCCCCTAAATCCCCCTTGGGAAGGGGGACTTTGAATCCGGTTTCCCCCTTTTTAAGGGGGGCTAGGGGGGATCAACCCTAGGAACCCAGCGGAATAGTGACTTGTGTACAAGCGGTAGCCTCCCTGGGAGAGGGGCTGGGGGTGAGGGCCGTTTACCCTAAGCTAGACCAGCCCTAGGTAATGCCCCCGCAATCTTCAAGAAAATTCGAGAATTGGAACGGGAAAGCCCATGTAAAGGCGATTTTCATCCGTTGTAGGGTGCTGTTAGGCGAAGCAGTAACGCACTTTGCCTAAGACTGGTACCCACCCTCAAATGCTGCTGCATTACGCTGGGGCTAATGCAGCCGACATAATCTGATGGCCTCTCACCACAGCGAGGACGGTTGGGATGAGGGTTAATAAATCTCTGGTTCGGGCTGGGGGACGGCGAAGTTAGAGGGGTCGTTGAGATAGCGCAGGGCGTCTTCCTCTAGACGGTGGATGAGATAGGGCTCTAGGGCATCGGCGTGGCGCAGGCCGGCCAAGTAGCCTTCTAAGAAGAGGCGGAGGTCGCTG
>CAZWNR010000394.1:0-4471 GCA_964635665.1 uncultured bacterium
GACTTCTAGTCCTTGGCTCAGCGGCCAATCCTAGGGATCGACCCCAAAACCTGCCTCACCTTGACAGGGCTGGCGGTGCCTACCCGACCGCTAATCCAGGGAAATTCTGGGAAGGGCATTTGCTAAGCTGTTTCATGCTGCAACCCGATCCCCCTGGTATGACCGACTCCTCCGAGACTTCGCGACCTGCCGCTGATTCGGCCCCAACAACGCCCAGTGCAGCGGCGGCCCAGGGTAGCCCTACGCCTGCCCCGCCCCCGCCAGAACCGTCCCCCGGCCTGCTGAAACGTCTGTGGACATTAACGGTGCGGCTCCTGATTTTAGGCGTCAGCGTCAGTTTGGGCTGGATTGTGGGCCTGTTGGTCGCCCAGGTGTGGCCTTCCCGCAATCCCAATCCCCCCATCCAGGAACGGGTGATGCGGCAAACCAGTCAAACGGTGCGCAAGGTGCGCCAGTTGCCCCAGTGGTGGCAGGGGGCAGAAGCGACCGTGGCTCCATTGCCCAATGCTGCCCCTGATCCCGCTGATACCCAGACCGTAGCCCCAGAGGACGCCACACCTATCCCCTCAGCCCTCAGCCAGGAGGTGGTCGCCCTTCAGCAGGAGTTGACTCGTCTAGAGAATCGACTCACCGAACTAGAGCAACAAACGGGCCAAACGGGAACGGGGGACTTGTCGGATCGCCTGCAACAACTGGCCCAGCAAGCCGCCACCCCCCAGGAAACAGAACCGCCCAATGCCGACGATGCTCCCACGGAGGCCCCCCCTGATGCCGCCGCGACGGAGGCTAATCCCGATGGGGACAATTCTGACGCAGCCCCCGCTAACGAAGGGACGGCTGGCCCAGAAACAACCGGCGATGCAACGCTCGCTGACCCAGCGACCCCCGATGCCGCTACATCGCCCGCCAACGATGGCTTGGGCCGCCATGCCGCCGCCCCCCATGCCGAGCCGCTCTTTCCCCTAGTGAGTGATCGGATTAGCTTGCCCAGCGCCCTGCTGTTTGAACCCGGTGGCAGCCTGCTCACCCCCGCCGGACAACAACTGCTGGATGCTATCGTGCCCGACCTGCGCCGCTACGGGGCCGTCACCGTTCTAGTGGGTAGCCACACCGATGGCGATCTGGGGGCCGAAGAAGCCCGTCAGTTGACCTTTCAGCAGTCGCTGGCGGTGCAGGCCTACCTGGCGGCCCAACTGGAGGACACCAATAGCCGCTGGCTGGCCCTGGGCTATGGCAAAACTCGTCCCTTAGCGGTGGGGGATGCCCCCGGCACCGAGGCCCGCAATCAGCGGGTGGAGATCGGCATTGTGCGCCCCTAATCCGTTCAACCCTGCTAAGCGTCGAACAGATTAAAGGGAAAAGGGCCGTAGGTGCCCACCAGTTCCTCGTATTCGGGTTCGGAACTATGGAAGGTAATCAACACGCCGCGAGATTGGCCGCTGTAATCGTCTAAATACCAAGCCCCTTTGAGGGTATTGAACTTGAGGTAAACAGCCCCTTCCCGTGCGGGTAAATCTAAGTTGACGGTGATCCCTAACGCTGCCAGAAACGTCTCCATCGCCGTCTTGGCTTCGCCTAGGGAACCGGCACAAATACCAAGGGTTTGGTAATCCGAGAGATCGTTGAAGGTGGCCAAATCCTGGCGCACCTGATCCCGTTCCGCTGGGCTGAGTTCGGGGGGCGTCCTCAGGCAGCTAAATTGATTCAACCGCTTACGAATCGCGGTGATATCGGCGGCGGTGGGGTCAGTGGCAACCATGACGTCCTCGGTAATGGGAACTGGGCAAGCAAATCGCTCAAGCAAACGGTCAAGAGGGCAAAGATTTGGGGGCAAATTGGTGGGCAGATCGACGGTCTTGCAGGGAAAGAGGGAGGTTAGACAATTGGCGTAAACCGACCCCTGGCCTGGTGCGCTGAACGATGGATTTGGGCTGACTATCCTTGGGCCATAACACCCATGGTCTAGGGATTAGAGGTGCACTTCAGTATGACTTACCACGTCCGAGTCTTGGATATGCCGTCCAGCGACCGCCCTCGCGAGCGGCTCTTGTCCTACGGCTCCAAAAGCCTATCCACAGCAGAGCTACTGGCTATTTTACTGGGAACTGGGCAAGGCCCCGGCAAACTTTCGGCGGTGGGTCTAGGACAGCTAATTTTGCAGGAAATGGGCCAAAGCCAGCGGGATCCCCTCTCCGCCATGCGTGACATGACCGCCCACGACCTCACAAAAATCTCCGGGGTTGGCCCCGCCAAAGCCACCACCATCATCGCCGCCATCGAACTCGGTAAACGCGTCCTCCAGGCTATCCCCCCCGAAAAAACTGTGGTAGACGACCCCGCCATCGCCGCTGCCGCCCTCAGCCACGACCTGATGTGGCAAACCCAGGAACGCTTTGCCGTGGTGCTTTTGGATATCCGCCATCGTCTGCTGGGCACCAAAGTGATCACCATCGGCACCGCCACCGAAACCCTCGCCCACCCCAGGGAAATCTTCAAAGAAGTGATCCGCCACGGAGCCGTGCGCTGCATCGTCGCCCACAATCACCCCAGCGGCAACCTCGACCCCAGCCCCGAAGACCTTTCCCTCACCCGCCAACTGCTCCAGGGTGCCCAAATCCTCGCCACCCCCGTCCTCGACCACCTAATCATCGGCAACGGCGACTACCGCAGCCTGCGCCAAACCACCCAACTCTGGCAAGAAACGCCTCAGGGAGCCTAGGAATTGGGGATGGGGATGGGCATCAGAGTCGAGGGTTGGGGCGCACTGCGGTGCGCCCGTACAGTGCTGCTGGCAAGGGCTAGATTTAGCGTCATGTAGGGTTCTGTATCGTGGGGACACGCTATATCCGAGGATTATTCGCTATAGTTAACCATCGAAATTGGCCCAGGGATTTGAAGCTTCTTCTAACTAAAAAAGGACATTGGAGAGCCTAACCTCCAATGCCCCTCTAGAAAGTGAATTCAGTTACAGAAGTGACAACTTCTGTCCTGATTAGGATCCCGCAGCCACAAGGGTGCAACGCGAAATCCAAAATTAATCTTGGTAACTTTCAATGACTAGCTTAAACCACTCCAACGAAATCGATCCACCTGATTTTCAGGAAACTGCTGGATTGGAGTTCTCAGCCCAGGCATCCCAGCATAGCCTTGCGCATGAGCAACAACCAGGAACACCATATCCATCGATACCCGTAAATCCGCTCTTTTCTGCGCCAGTCATGAATACAATTCTTGAGATCGCCGCCATCCTTGCCCTCACTTGCTTTGTCAAAGCGTTGGATGGATTCGCGCATCCACCCAAGTAACCGTACGAGGCCTTGAGGTTGGGGCGCACTGCGGTGCGCCCGTACAGTACCGTTGTCATGAGCTAGATTTAGCGTCATGTAGGGTTCCATGCTGGCAGTAGCACGCTACATAGCTACGAGGGACGATTTTCGCTATTATGAATGACTTGTTGCTCATCATCTCCGAAAGGCTCCCCCATGGTTCAAGAAATCCCCCGTACTCGGCACCAGGGGCCATTCCCCGATGCCGCACCTGCCGCATTTCCGGTGTTTTACCGCACCTATAGCCGCCGGGGCGAGGTGGTTCCCGGTCAACGGGAAACCTGGGATCAGGTCTGTGACCGCACCCTAGAGGGGCTAAAGGAACTGGGCAACCTCACCGATGAAGAGATGGCCCTGCTGAATCGAATGCAGCGCCAGGTGAAGGCTCTTCCTTCGGGCCGCTGGCTGTGGGTGGGCGGCACCGCCTGGAGCAAACAGCCTGAGAATTTTTCGGGAGCCTACAACTGCACCAGCACCAACGTGGTGGACTGGCGCGCCTTTGGCCTCATGATGGACTTGGCCATGATGGGCTGCGGCACCGGAGCGATTCTGGAACCCAAGTACATCAACCAAATTCCCGCCATCCGTAACCGCCTTAACGTCACCATGGGCGGCGACATTGGTACCACTCCCGCCGCCGACCGTCGCGAAATTACCGAAGTTTCCATCGACGGTAACCAGGTCAACATCCGAGTGGGCGACAGCCGCCAGGGCTGGGTGCAGTCTTACCAAACTCTGCTAGAACTGTCCACGGACGAGCGCTTCATCGACACCGTTGAAGTCACCATCGACCTTAGCGACGTGCGCCCCGCCGGGGAAAAACTCAAGGGCTTCGGCGGCGTCGCTAACCCCATCCGCCTATCGCTGCTGTACGACCGCTGCGCCAATATCCTCAACAAAGCCCTCGGTCGCCAGCTCAATTCCGTAGAATGCTGCCTGCTCATCGACGAAGCCGCTGCCTGCGTGGTGGCCGGGAACATCCGGCGCAGTGCGGGGATGCGTCAATTCGACAGCAACGACGACCTCGCGGCCAACGCCAAGGATAACCTCTGGCAGCAGGACGCCGAGGGCAACTGGCGCATCGACCCCGAACGGGACGTGTTGCGGATGGCCAACCACACCCGCGTCTTCCACGAAAAGCCTAG
>CAZWNR010000395.1:0-4465 GCA_964635665.1 uncultured bacterium
CCCACCCATCGCCCCATCACCACTCTGCTACGCGACAAACTGACCGCCATCACCGAAGGGCGCGACCCTGCCTACGACCACTGGGTTTTCCGGGTGGCCCTGTAAGGCCCAGGCGACCTTGGGCTAGTCCTCGGCGGGTTGGTATTCCCACAGGCGCAGGGTGCCGTCCCAGCCAGCGCTCACCCAGCGAGGAATACCGTCGCCGCTGGGCACCGAGGCCACCGACCACACCCGTCCCTCATGGCCCTTAAGAATAGCGATCAGCTTGCCTTGGTCGATGTGCCACAGCCGCACCGTGCCGTCATTGCTGGCGGTGGCGAGTAAGCGACCATCGTCGTTGAAGGCGAGGCTATTCACCGGGGCGTTGTGGGCCTTGAAGGCGGTGATCTGTCGGCCACTGTTGAGCTTCCAAAACCGCACGGTGCAGTCGGCCCCCGCACTGGCCAGCATCCAGCTATTGGGGCTAGCAGCCACCGAAAGCACCTCTCCCTGGTGGCCCCGCAGAACATGGTCGCGGCCCTTACCCCGTAGGCGATGGAGGCGCACCGTATGGTCTTGGCTACCGCTGATCAGCGTGGTGCCATCGGGGCTAACGGCCAAGGCACGTACCCAGTGGGTATGGCCGCTAAAGCGATGGATCAGGGCCTGATCTGGCATTCGCCAAACGCCAATGTGGTTATCTTGGCCGCCGCTAAACAGGTAGCGTCCTTGATGACAGAAGGTGATGGCTCGCACCCAGTCGCCATGGCCATGGTATTGCCCTAGGCATTCGCCATCGTGCAAGCGCCAGAGGTAGATGGCGCTGTCGTTGCTGACGGTGGCAAAGGTTTGGCTGTCGGGGCTGATGGCCACCGCCCGTACCCAGGCTCGGTGATGGTTGAGGGTGTACAGCAGGGTGCCCGTGGCCAGATGCCACACTCGCACCGTTTTGTCGCCGCCACCACTTACCATTAGACTACCGTCTGCACTGATGGCCACGGAACGTACCCAACTGCTATGGGCCGCCATCACGCGGGTACAGACCCAGCGATGGGCGGTGTAGGGAGAGAGAACAGGTTGTTCTGCTGGAATCTCGGTGGCGGATGGCTCGATCTGGCCCAAGTCCGCCATATCCACCAGCTCTAGGGCTGGATCTTTCGAGGGCAATCCCTCACCGCTATTGAGGTTATTGGTTAGGTCCGTGGTTCCCCAGGGGCTTGGGGAGTTAGATGAATGGTCAGGATGCGAAACAGGCATCACGAGGGAAGTCTTAGTCTGCATGGATTTAGCCAGTCTGCTAGGACAACGGTTCTGAGGGGCACCATGGGGGCTGTGCGGCCCACTAAAATCCGCACAAAGGTGCTGGCCTATCCCTCAACCTCAGGTTTCGGGATATCCGAACGATCACCGTTGACTACACCCTGTCAGTATCCTATTTCCGAAACGTTCCCTTTGGGTATAGAAAATTCTGGGTCTAGGGATTTGCGATGGACGGCCTAGCCCACTAACGGACGCACTGGGGATGGAGGCCACCCTGCTGGCAGATGTAGGCGATCTGGTCGGCATCTAGGTTTTCTGCCTCAGAAAAGTCTACGTCGGCGAGGGCATCGCCCGATTCCGGTTCGGTGAGGGGGGCGATAAAGCCATTCACCGGGGCAGTGGCGACGGCAACAAAGGTTGCTCCTTGGAAATTGGCCCCAGACAGGTTGGCCCCTTGAAGCACCACGTCTTGCAGGTTGGCGTTTTGCAGGTTGGCGTTTTGCAGGTTGGCGTTTTGCAGGTTGGCCTGGGTGAGGCGGCTGTTGCGGAGGTCGGCCTCGGCTAGGTTGGCCCCGCTGAGGGTGCTGTCTCGCAGATCAGCGTCCTGGAGATCGGCCCTTACTAGGTTGGCTTCGCTGAGGTTGGCCCCGGACAGGATGGCCTCCCGCAGGCGGGCCTCGGTGAAGTCAGCCTGGGTAAGCTGGGCTTCGGTCAAATCGGCCCCCACCAGGCTGGTGCCTCGGAATTGGGCTTGATCGGCCTCGGCGGCAATGAAGAGGGCACTGCTGGCGTTGGCCCCAGAGAAATCGGCGTGGTGGGCCTTGGCGTTGCTCAGGTTGGCCCGCAGCAGGCTGGTATTGATAAAGAGGACGTGGCGCAGTTGGGCCGCCACCAAGCTGGCCTCAGTGAGGTCAGATCCGGTGAAATCGGCAATCCAGTCGTCGAAGGTGTCGGGGCGACCATCGGGGCCGGGGTCAAACAAAATCGCCTTGCGTAGCCGTGCCCCCGACAATACTGCCCGGTGCCAGCGAATGCCGGCCAGGTTTTGCTGCTCTAGCACCAGGGTAAAGGTGTCTGGCCCTTCTAGCACATGGGCTAGGTTGGTGCCACTCAGGTCTGCGCCGTTAAACTGGCCGCTGTGCAGCACCAGAATCTTCGCCAGGGTACGCTTTACGGTGCGCTGACGCAGTTGGGCAATCAGACGTTGGTCGGGGGCAAGGGCCACAATGTCGTTGGCCAAGGTAAGGTTGAGGCGCTGGAGATGGGGCAACGTCGGTGGCCCCAGGGTAACTAGGGCCTGCTGAATGGTATCTAGGAGAGCCGGATCCCCCGTTTGGGCCAGGAGATCTACCAGTAGGGTAATGGCTCTGGGGTCTTGGCTGCTGGCTAGGGCCAGGGCCGCCGCCTGCTGATCTCGAAAGGTGTTGGCCTTCAGACTCAGGTTTTCCACCAGGGCCAGGAATAGGTCGTCGCTGCCCATGCGCCCAGGGGAAACCGTAGGGCCGACCATCGCTTGCCGCCGCCAGCCATAGCCCAGCGCCATTGCCAGGGCCAAACCCGCCACGCCTAGGCCCACCCAGGCCCAGGGCAACGGCCACCATCGCCGGGCTCCAGCCTCCTCCAGGGGGGAGAGCACTATCGCCCGCAGGCCCCCTTCTTCTTGGGTGACGGTCAGCAGTTGAGCCTGGGCCAAGGGAAATAGCCGATGGGCCGCTGTGGCCACCGTGGGCCGCACCAGAGCCGTTTGGGCACCGTGGGGAGAGGTCACATCGACGGTGCTATTCCGGGCCTCGGTGTGTTTGACGGGAAGCTGTCCTCCCCGCAGCAGCAAGACCTTGGTGCACGCCAGATGATCGTGGAGGGCGCGGCGGGAGGAATTGGTGAACCCCGTGGCCCCCAACGCCAACCCACAGGCCAGCACCAGACCGCCGCCACTAACCGCCGTTAGTAGAGTGCCACTGCCGAGCCACACCAGATAGGCCACCCCCAAGGGGCAACCCACCCGGCCCACGCCCTCTCGCAGCAGGGCTACCCGGTAACCGGGCATCGCGTTGGTTAGGGTGACCACCTGCAACCCCAGCCAAGCCTTGGGCCAGCTTTTTCCAGTACGGGCCAGTTGGTGGATGTGCCCCCCCGCTACAAGCATGGGCAGCAGTACCCCGCTAAACCACAGCAAATTAGTGGCCACGGGCACCTCCTTCACCAGGCTGGTGCGGGGCCGCCCGAGGGTGCGGGCCGCGCCCTCCTGCACCACCTGCGACACCGGATTTAGGGGCACCGTATTAGCCTCAACCCGCTGGCGTACCGCTTCCCCCAGCGCCCAGGGCACCGCCGCTGCCCCCACCAACACCGTCACCTCTAGCCCCCAGGCCAACAGCCGTCGTAGGGCCAGGCTGTGGCGGTTAGATAGCACCCCCTTCACCCGATCCGCCGATACGGGGGTTGCCATGGATTGGGGATGGGACGTCTGGGCCATAATCCACCGTTGCCAATACAGCACTACCGAAAAAGCCGACTAGACGTCGACTAGAAAACCCATGCCTTTAGCCGTCATCCCAGGAGTCCTTGGGCTTTGCCCTAGCGACCCCCTCCCCGGTGTGGACAACGTCCCCGTAATCTGGGCAATATCCGCATGGCTGTGGACCGTACGTATCCGCTGGACTATCTGTGGAACTGGCCTAGGGAGGTTCGCCGCAGATCTACCTAGGAGGGGCGAGGGATGGCGACAGTGCTTTATGTTGTAGCACTCAATAGCGGTTATGAGCATAGAACTTCGCAGAACTCGAACAACCCCGATCAGGCACTCCGAAAACTGGCATAATCTAGCCGACTCCCTCGCCTAAGCTATCTACCCTAGAGATAGTTAATCCCTGGCTATTCAGTGGATTGATCGGCTATCGAGGTGCCCCTATTGCCACTGAGGTTAGGGGTTCCGTTCACAACATTAGTTCACACCCTTCGGGCTAAGGAGGCCCTGTGGCCATGAAAGCGATTCGTCAAACCCTTACCCTAGCCACCGTCACACTTGCCGTTTCCTTAGCCTCTGGCCCTAGCTTGGCTCAGGCGGTGGCCCAAACTCCCCTAGCCCAGCCCTTACAAACACAGGGATCGGTCAACCCCAGCCAACCCTCCGCCTGTGGCCTGCTGCCCACGGAACCCACCCAGGTTTTAGAGATAACGGAGGACTTCGCGGCAATTACCAACGCCACCAGCTGTAGTCCTGGGC
>CAZWNR010000396.1:0-4450 GCA_964635665.1 uncultured bacterium
GTCCTGGGCTTGGAGACGCACGGCCCGCCCCGACGTATCCGCCTCAAAGGGTAAGCCTTGGGACACCGCCACCAATTCCCCTCGGTTGCTGGGGTTGAGATCCACAATAAAGGCCTTGCCGTTCTCGCTTACCTTAAGGCTGTTGAGAAACTGACTGAGGGATTCCAGATACACATCCACGGCTATTACCCCCGGCACCTCGCCTGCCACTGTGGGTAATGGAGTTGCACTCGTCAGGGTTAGATCGGGGGGATTGGAGGAGTAGTAAACCTCTGTCCACAGGCTTTGCTGGCTGGCCTGGGCATTTTGATACCATTGACGTTGGCGAGGATCGTAGGGTTGCATGACTGGGGCGCTCACCGGGTCGCCCTGGTCATTGAGGGTATAGGCTTGGCGACTATCTCCTGTGGTGGCATCTCGGCGTGCGTAACGAAAGGTGCCGTTGGGCAGTCGCCCCATCAGGATAAAATCACCGCTCTGGTCGCCGTAGTACACCGCATCCACAACGTTGGAATATCGCATCAAATGCCAGAAATATTGGCGCATTCGTTCGGGATCATCGGCCCGCAGCCCTCCCGCTATCATTTCCATTTCCACGAGATCTGCCAACTGTGCCGTGTGGGTGATGTGATCGTCTAGGCGCTGTTCAATGCGGTTCGTGACCTCGGTGTTGATGGTTTTAATGAGCTTAGCCACCGCCGCCCGACTGGTATAGAAGGCCAAGGTTCCCGTCAGGCCGATCCCCATCACCAAGGGCACCAGCATCATCAGGGGCAATGTCCACCGGATCGACAGCCAACGGTTGACCGTCGGTCGAGGTGAAGGGGGTTGGGGAGACGGGGTTACAACGCTTGATGCCATAGGATCATGTCCTCCGCTGATGGGCTGAGATTGGGGGCAGGACTAGGGAAATTGGGCTAGGGAATTTGCACAGTGAATTGCCCCGGATTGAGGATGGAAATCACTCCGGCCCACGCACACATGCATTTGCTGCTGTTGTTTAGAGCGGGAAACGTACCGAGCATCACCGTGGGCGATCCTGGGGCCCACGGGGCCACCGTCACCGGAACGCAGGGCATGGGGGTGAGGACGCCAAGGGCCGCCGCCGTTGCCGCCGCCACCGTGGGATTCGCTATGGACGTACACATACCGAAGGGCAGAATGTTGACCATCGGGGCAAAGTCCATGATGCTCGCGGCCAGCGGCCCCCCGGCCATCGTCGGTGGCCCCTTGGGAATCACCATCAACGAACTAGGAGCCACCCCAAAGGAACATTGCAACGTCGCCCCCATTACCACCTGTATGCCCATCGTTAATTACCCTCGGTTTTAGAGGGCGGGGGAACCCCACCCTACGGTTTGATAGCTAATCCCTAGCCCCCCATGCCTCAATTGATTTTCACCATCCCCCCTTGAATTTTGGTCATGCCGCTGCCCTGGATATCCACCATCGTTCCCTGCACTTTGGCTTGTCCAGTGGCTTTCACCGTCACCTGTACGCCGCTGATTTCAATACCCGACTGGCTAAGCTTGATAGAATTGCTGCCCACCTTCAGGGTGATAGTTTGGGTTCCGGTGAGGGTAATGTTGCCGCCCTTGATGTCTATGTTGCGGCTAGAACCACTGGTGCCCGACTGAATCGTCATATCCCCGGTGGAGGTGAGTTCTACCTTGGTGCCGTTATCGTCTAGGCGCAGAAAATGGCCGCCGGTGCTTTTGATTTCGATCTTTTTGTTTTGGTCGTCTAATCGGGCCTGGTGCCCGGCGGAGGTCTTTAGTTCAACAAATTTATCGGTGTCGTTGAGGTGCAGTTTGTGGGCACCCACGGTTTCTAGGTAGGCTCCTTTTTTGCTGCTGTCCTTGTCTTCTTCAACAAATTGCAGCTTGTGGCCCACGCGGGTTTTGAGGGTACGCAAACGAACTTTGCCGTCCAGTATGTCGTTCTCTGCGGTTTCGGGGGGCGCATCCTTGCCATTCCACACGCCGCCTAGCACATAGGGTCGATGGATATCGCCATGTTCAAAGGCCACCAGCACTTCATCGTTGATTTCGGGTAGACAATCTAGCCCCCGACTGGCCCCGGCCCCCACCGAAACCACCCTGGCCCAGTTGCTCATGTGTTCTTCCGTCAATGCCGGAAACTTGACCCGCACTCGGCCCCAGTTTTTGGGATCTTTGTTGTCGGCCACAATGCCAATCAGGCAGGTTTGCCCCGGCTGGAGCTGACTGGGTGGTGAGAGAATCTGAAGTAAATCGCCCCCGCGCAGCCCCCGCACACTAAATTCTGTGGTGTAGACCCGCTCAAAAAACAGGTGGCGGGTTTCGGTGACGTAGTAGTCGCCGCTGTACTTGTCCATGTTGGTCAACTTGACGACCTTGCCCGGACGAATTTGGGGATTTCCCTCGCTGCGGGCATCGGCTTGGACAAACTCGCCCCCCACCTCGCCGTAGAGTGCCCCTGCCAAGGTGGTGGCCTCCGCTGCCTGAGACATCACCTGATCCACCACTACCAGCTTAGGACTGCCCGGTTTGCCGTTGAACTTCGTTTTATCAGTACCCGTACCCTGGTCGGTGCTGGTGATCACGGCGCTGCGGCTGGTGCTGGTGGCGACGATAGCCTCCTTTTTGCTGTAGTCCCAGCCCCGCACTTCTACGCTATCCACCTGTTCGGCACTGCTCACCTGCACCCGAAAGCTGTGCAGTTCCTTCAGCCATTCCAGGCTGAGGCTGCCGTCTTTCTTGGGTTTGCGAAAGTTGAGCTTGCCATCCTGCACGAAGAGTTCATAGCCGTGGCGGGCCGCCCGCGACCGCAGAAACTCCATATTGGTCTGGTTTTCCTGGAAGATATAGCCGCTACTGCCGCCAATGTCGCCATAGCCGTAGGGGCCGCCCGTATCGTCCACCGTGCCCGTAGACAGGCCCACCTCTCCGGCAATCTGCTTCACGATGTCGGTATCGGTCTTGTTTTGAAAGGAACGGCTCTGTCGCCCCCGGTGTAAGCGATGGGAGGCGTCGTAGCCCCGCACAATAATGGGCGCTTGGGCATCGCGGGTAAACTGGGTTTCGATGGCGGTGATCTCCCCCTTCAGCAGCACTCCCTCGGCGGCATCGTCAAACTCAGCCTCCTCGGTGGCACTGGAGATAAACCCCAACTCCACCGCCTTGCCAATGGCCAACAAATCCCGGTGCTTCCAAACCGTATCGGCTGCGGCCCCAGGGCGATAGTCGTTACGCAACACCAGGGTAAACATCCCCGGTAGGTGCAGACTCTCCTCCACGGAAATTTGCAGGATATCCTCCAGCACCGCCGCCCCCACGGCCTGGCCATCGACCTTGAGAATCGGTTTAGCAATGTAAGAAATCGCTGGCATAGACCGGCCCAGACCCCATATCCGTGACGCCCCTCTAGGATAGACAGGCTTGGGCGGGCGGGGTATTCCACTTAGGTCGAGTGTTGGGCCGTCCCATGGCACTACGGTAGCGTCGAAGACCCAGGCACCAGGCTAAACTAAGCAGTAGGCAACACAGCCCCCTCCATGGGCACTTTCGAGACGCGATTTGCCCCCTGTTGCTCTGCCATTGCCTAGGAAACCCCTACCATGGTTCAAGCTCAGCCCCGCACTGGCCCCGTCATCACCTGGCCTCCCCTGCCCGACGATTTCAAGCTCATCGACGACCCAGTGGAAAACCTTCAGCAACCGCCCCTTGCCGCCGCCCTCACCGATGCCCTGGGGGCGGCCCAACGCCTTCGCCCCGAAATGCTGGTTGGCTCTAACTTTGGCCTCGTGGCCGGGGTGGATAACGAAACCGTGGTGAAAGCCCCCGCCTGGTTCTACGTGCCGAGGGTTCACCCTGTCCCTGAAGGAACGGTACGCCGCAGCTACACGCCCCAAAGGGAAGGCGATCCGGTGGCCGTCGTGATGGAATTTCTCTCCGCCGATGACAACGGCGAACTGTCCATCCCTGCCATGCCTCCCTACGGCAAGCTTTACGTTTACGAGCAAATTCTCCAGGTACCCGTCTACGTTACCTATGAACCGATGCGCGGTCGCCTAGAGGTACGGTCTCTGCAAGGTGGAGGCTATATTTTGCAATCTCCCGATGCCGCCGGACGCTTCTGGATTGAACCCCTGGGCCTGTTTCTAGGCGTATGGCGAGGGGAACGGCTGGCCCAAACGATCAACTGGCTGCGCTGGTGGGATGCCGACGGCAACCTCCTCCTCTGGAGCGCCGAACAGGCCGAAGCCGAGCGCCAGCGGGCCGAAGCCGAGCGCCAGCGGGCCGAACGTCTAGCCGAGATCCTCCGTGCCCAGGGCATTGATCCGGATCAGGTTTAGGCAAGGCTGAGGAAATTTCTGGAAAACGTTCTCCCTCTCATGGTGGGCAGTGCCCACCCTACGGTGGCTATAGTCCCCGCCTAAAGCAGGGATCTTCTTTCCTAGAAATCTCCT
>CAZWNR010000397.1:0-4446 GCA_964635665.1 uncultured bacterium
CCGGCTTGGTGCGCCATGTCGAGCGAGAAGGACTACCCGGACAGCATCCCGTCATTAGCTACGGATTGTCCTCCTACGGCTACGATATTCGCCTGTCTCCGGCAGAATTTCGCATTTTCCGCCACATTCCCGGCACCGTCGTTGATCCCAAAAACTTTAGCCCCGCTAACCTCGAACCCACGGAACTGAAGTCTGACGATCAGGGCGATTACTTTATCCTGCCCGCCCATTCCTACGGCCTTGGCGTTGCCCTAGAGCGAATTGCCGTTCCCGACAACATCAGTGTGATCTGCATAGGTAAATCTACTTACGCAAGGTGCGGCATCATTGCTAATCTGACCCCCGCCGAGGCTGGCTGGCGCGGCCATCTCACTCTAGAATTTTCCAACTCCTCCAGTGCCGACTGCCGCATCTATGCCGGAGAAGGCGTGGTGCAGCTGATCTTCTTTGAAGGCGAACCCTGTCAGGTGAGCTACGAAACTCGCCGGGGCAAATACCAAGACCAAGATGAGCGCGTCACCTTGGCTAAGGTCTAGCCGTAGCATTCTACCGCTTGCCTCACCCTTCTATCCTTCGCGGCTTTCTCCCCTCCCTATCTGGGGTAGTAGATTTACACCGAAAAAAAGTGTGATCCGTAGAATTACGCTTGTATTGGCCAGGTAGGCCAAGAAAAATCCCCTGGCCTGGGCATCCTTAATTTCCCTTTAATAGGAACAAAACAGACCTTACAGTCTTTTTACACATTAATTCGGCCCAGTCAGTAGTGTAGTTACCAAGGGCATCTACAACGGATCTTCCGCCTTGTGCGAAGTCATCCTTCATCCCGACAGTTAAACCTGTAGCCCATGACCTCATAACTATCCGGCGGTTGTGGATTCTCTAGCCTAATCCCTCAGCGACTTAACCCTTGACTTGGGTGTCTCCTTTGATAAACACAGGTTTCACCCCATGTACCCGTTGATTTCAGCTTTAGGTTTCAATTATGAGTCAGTCATCCTTTGCTCAATCTCTACTTGCATCTACCTGTGTAACTGGGATTATCTTCTCTGCTACAGCCCTACCCTTTGCTGCTCTGAAATCGAACATTGTTAGCGTTGAGATCCAAAATCAGCCGGTCTTCTCCTCCGAATTACAATACTTAGCGGCCCCCTATCTTGCGGTGTCCGGTGGGGTTAGCGCTGCTGTTGGTGTCGGTGTTTTTGGCATCCTGGGCTGGCGCAACTCCGCCCGGAAGCTCTCCAACACCGCTGCGGTCAATGCGGACTTATCCAAAAGCCTAGATGTCCATAAGGCCGAATTGGAGCGCATCAAGTTCTCTGAAGCTCGCCTACGCACCCAAGATCTAAGCCAATTCTTGCAAGCCGACAGCACCTCTTGGGCGGCCCCCCAGGCTCCCCTGCCCACCAGGGTCCCTAAGAGCAACATTGAAATTGTTGACGCTGAACCGGTGATTCCCATGCATCGCATTGCGCCGCCGGAACCGAGCCCAGCTAAACTGGCCCATGCGATGAAGCCCGCCGCTTCTGCCCTTTCCCAGGCTGGCAAGGGTTTTGAAAGTCGTCCTTCGGTAGCTCCAGTCGTCGCTGAACAGGAGCCTCTGGAGAGTCTGCTGAGCCAGATTCAGCAATTGTCTCGCCAAGTTGAGGAGCTCCGTAGCCATTCCTCAACTCAGATGGCGGCCTAAACGCTGACCAACCCTGCCTGGATACAATGCTGTTCCCTTGGCAAGTCCAAAGGGCAGGATTGTATCCAGGCGGGGTTAATGGCGCGTAGGGGTAGAATCCTAGGCTGAGTTGGTAATCTCTATCCTCAGATGGGCTACGGCAGAGGCCATAACTAATCAACGATCATTCCTGTGACAGCAGGAATTCACTAATATCAGGCCTGGCTAATTAACCTAAGAATCGTGGGCCAACAGCCCTTGCTCACCCTAGATTCATTGTGGGGTTGTTGAAACGGGCTTGCTATACAATTCAGCGGAGATCCGCTGGTTTCCCGGGCGCGGGAAGGACGGTTTACAATCTTTGGACCGTTGTTATTTTGGCCAAGGTGTTTTCATTGATTGAAGAGCGTTGGCATAGATCGTCAAAGCCTGGTTTAGAACCAGGCTTTGGGGCATCAGGGTTATTCTCGGGTCTTAGTGGTCTATCGCATCAGGCGATCCGAGTTAATGGGTAGATTATCCTCCTCGAAAAAAGGGCTATCTGGGGTAGTTTCTATCGCTGTATTGGTGTTATCTAAGGCCGCTCGTCCTTCCCAGGGGGATGGCGCTGGCGGCGTCTCTTCTAGACGAACCGCTTGCAGATTGGTAGGAATTGGAACAGGTTGGGCGGTGCTGACCCTTAGGTAGGGTTCTCCGTCGGGGGTGAAATAGAGCAGGTCGTTAATGGCGGTTTCTAAACGCCTTGGGATGACTGGACGCACCGACCGCTCGAAGGCCTCTGGTTCGACGGTGAGTAAGAAGTCAACGGTAGGGTCTGGGCGAGCGGTCTTCCCTAGGGGGGATTCAGGCCGCTGCCAGGGTTCTTGGTAGTAGCCCACTGTGCTGGGTTCCCAAAGTGTCAGGGTGGTCTGCCAACGCCCCTCCTCCAGGGTGGCGGTTTTCCGGTCGAGGATGCCGTAGAGGGAGGTTGTTCCCTCCTCTGCATCACTGTTCGCCGAGTTGAGTCGACGTACCGCAGACACGGTCAGATCGGCCTCCCCCGGCAGATTGGCCTTGCCCGAAAGCAGGAATCGACCCGGTTCTCCAGTTTCGGTGACCTGATCAATGGTGAGTAGATCGCCACTGGGTGGAGGAGCTTGGGAAACGCCAACGTTGATGAGGGAGCAGGCTGTATTGAGAACAACAATCAGGACAATCGGTAGAAGTAAAAGACACTTTTTCATAAGAACATTTACGGAGCAACAACAATCATCTATGTAGAACATGTAAGGCTAGCGTGGTGAGCCAATTAAGCGTTAACCTCCTAGCTACAGCAGCCTCCTGCTAAGCCCTAGGTTAGGCCCAAGCTTAGGCCAGTATTGTAAAACCCGCGATATACGGAGACATTAGCTATCATGCCCTCGAGCCGTAAATCCTCTTACATGTTTTATCGTTACCTCACAGGATGGATTGCGCTATGCATTTTGGCCGCCGGCTTTGCGGGTGCTGCCCAGGCGGAGGAAGCGGGCCTAGACGTAGAACGACCTGAGGAAATAGGAACCGTTGTTCCTTGGACACCCATAGCCGAGCCTCTCCCTAGTGTGGCTTTGGGGTCAACTGCTACTAATGGAGGGAGTGCTCTAGCGATCAATTCAGAGGGCTTGGTGCCTGATCCCTTGACGGGGGTGGCAGCGGAGACTGGGCTTGGTTCCCCAGCCGCTACCGATGCAGTGACCGCAGGGTCTGGGCATACCGTTGGGTCGGCAGAAAATTTACCGGGGACAGACGCGGATCGCGCTGGGTTCTCTGAGGCTGAGCTGGCTAGGGCCGAGGTCACCGATGTTGTGCCAGAGTCCTCTGTCGATCCCTATCATGCCTTGCCCCAGGCAGGGGAGGCATCCGTTCCGGCCCTAGCCCAGGCTATTCCCCAGCCCACCCCAACCGGAAACCTAGGAAATTCGGTGGGCTGGGATCAGAGTTCTCCAGGATCCAGCTATGCCAGTCTGGTGCCTGGCTTCCCTGCGGGCTATCCTGCCGGGGCGTTAGTGGCCTTTCCTGTGGGGGCCTTCCCGGTTGGGGGTGCACCTATGCCTAGTCCGTCTTTCCCCGCCGCAAGTGGCTATTCAGGCGGTACAGCGGTGCCCTGGGCGATGGCCCAAGGGGCAGGCGGCGCGGTGCCAGGGATGCCAGCGGCGGTGCCGGGATACCCTGGAGCACCCATGGGAGGCGGTATGTGGATGATGGTGTGGGTTCCCTACGGGGCCTCGATGCCCGGTGTTCCTGTGCCTGGCGTTCCTACGCCTGGGGCGACCATGGGAATGCCAACGACCTCCGGGGCTCCGGCCTACGGAATGCCGATGCCCTACGGGGCTCCCATGGGAGCGGTTCCTAGCGGAGGCGCTTGGCCCAACGGCATGGTGGGCTATGCGCCTATCTCACCCTACGGAACCTTGCCGGGGGCAGGAGTGGGAGCCCCCATGGCCTATCCCTACGGCGGCTATGCCCCAGGGGGGAATGGCTATGGTGCAGTAGGTACCCCAGTTCCGACCCTAGGCGTGCAGCCCTATGCCCAAATTGAGCCACCGCCAACCTCGACCCCCCTGGCGGTACCCGCCCTGCCGAGGCTACCAGGATCGGGGGATCCCACCCAGTTGATCCCCCCCAGCACGTCAGTGCCTACCAGCCCTGGAGTCGGGTTCCCAGTCACCAATGGCATGGCCGTCCCAGGGACAGGGGCTTTCCCCCCCACAACGGCGCAATTCTCCCAGCCCGCAGCCCCCTTGTCGGGAACCCCCTTGCCCACC
>CAZWNR010000398.1:0-4436 GCA_964635665.1 uncultured bacterium
GTCAGTGGGTAGCGGCAGAGTTCCCCGTGCTCTTGCAAGAACTGAAAGACGTTGGTTATTGCAGCTTGGACTTTGGCCGTATGCGGCAATATCAGGCTAGGCGACGGGCTCGAGTTCCGGCTCTGATTCCGTTTCGCCCAGGACGGTGAGGAACTGGAGAGCCATGGCGATATAGGTGGCGCACTGGGCCGGGGGCAGTTGGTAGAAAGACTGCCACGCTTGGGCCTTGTCGGATTCGTAGGTCGCTGAGCGTTCGGGCTGTTGGTCAAGCCAACCGAGGCGAACGGCGTGGCCGATCAGCACATCTAGATAGATGTAGTCCTCAAAGTACAAATCGGGGTTGACCTTGAAGATTTCCCCCATTTCTCGCAGGGCTTCAAGGTTGACGTGGCGATATTCTGGGGCTTGGATTTTGCTGAGCAGGTGGGTGATTTGCCGTTCGAAGTTTTGCTCACCAGGGGTCATTTCGGACAGAATATGGGCGCTATCGAGGCGGTTTTTGCGGTCTAGCTTGTTGCCGATGACGATGCCCTTAGAATGGCGCAGCACCTCCCACACCTGGCTGTAGAACTCCTGGGGAATGCGGGCGATCTCGCCGTCGATGACACGCATCCGCCACCAGTCCTGGGGAGTGGGGGTTTCCGCTTCAGGAAGCTCCTCGAGATCGTCGGGGATAACCTGCCAGTTGATGGCGCTATGGGGTTTAACGTGTAGTGATTCCCGCTGAAAGATTGATTGATTGAGGCCGCTGAACCCGGCGAGAACCTGGCGTAGGCGGGTTTTGAGCTCGTGGGGGCTGAGGGCTAGCAACTGGCCGTAGGCTTCGTCCTGGGGGAGGTCGCGTTCGCGGGCCAGTTCGCTGGTGAGCAGCAGGAGCAGGTAGCCCACCCGCAGGGTCAGCAGGCCATCAAACAGAGTGGGTTCGGCCTTGATCAAGATACTGAGGTCGATCAGCACCTCCTGGGTGAGGACGTGGTCGCGCACATCGTCGCCGCAGAAGGTGCGGATTTTTTCGACGATTTCCCCGTGGGCCATGGGTTCGGTAATCAGCGAATCTTCGCTGTAGGATTTGCCCACGGAGATTTGCTTTTGGCGCACCAGCAGTTCCGTCACGGCGTCCGATAGGGTGATGTCGGCCTTTTCCAGTAGGCCCGCTGCCCGCCGCAGAATGTCCCACTGTTCGAGTTGGCTAGCCTTGGCGTAGATTTCGTTCAGTAGATTCTCGACGGTAACGGGGCGGTTGGGGCCGCCTAGTCCGGTATCAAACCCTAGTCCCTTCAGGTGTTTGAGGGTGCTGAGCAGTTCCACCTGTTCGTAGACATTGTTGGATTCCCGCAGTTGGGTCAGTAGCCGTTCCAGGTTGGTTTCCTGCTCTAGGTCAAATTCCTCTAGCAACGACAGCGGGCCATCCCGTCCCGGCTCGAAGCCTAGATAGCCTGTCCAGAGCGGATTGTAGCCCACGGCACTGCTGCCCAACTGGTAGTTGTTGACGTTGTCCACGCGCTCTTGGCTGGCAGTCATCATCAACTGGTACAGGGGGCCAAGGCGTACGGGCACATGGTCGCAGCGTCCGGTGCTGATCTCCTGCATCAGGGCCAGTAGGGGCGATTGATGGATGGGCTTTTGCCCCAGTTGGAACATGGCGTGGGTGAGTAGCAGCGTCACCGTGGGACGGCCCGGTTCCCGCCAGTGGTCGTAGATGTAGGCCAGTTCGCTGCGAATTTGGGCCACCAAAAAGTGGTAGTCGAGGGTGAGATAAAATCGCTGCTGATCCAAAAACGACGGCAAAAACACCGCTGGCTGACCCTGGATACGAAAGACACGGGAGGTGGTCAAACTCCTCAACCGCCGCACCGGACGCCCACTGATGCCGAGGGTGTCGTTTTTGCCAATTTCGGCGTAGATAGCCGACAGTTCTGATGCCGGAAAGACCTGGACAGGCTCGATTTCCTCTAGGGTTTGGGTAGACAGACCGCAGGTGCTCAGTTCCTCCTGAAGGGCCTTGTCCTCCGCCAGCAGGGCAATCTGCACCAAGGGATAGCGCTGTTCTCCCACCTTCAAATGCCGCCCCAAGGGATCCAAATCCCCCGGCTTTAGTAGGCCATCCTGCACCAGTTGGCCCAGGATATAGAGGCTCTGCGCCCACACTAGGGGCAGGTTGTCGTTGGGGTTGCGGATTTGGCTACCGGGTTTGTCGCGCTCTAATGCTAGCTTGTCTTCTGGCACGTAATAGAGTTCCGGCAGCAGACCCACCCCGTCCCGCTCTACTTCCAGGGCCCCCAAGCGTCCTCGGTAGAAGGCGATCTGCTCTCGATCACCCGAAAACAGGCTATCCAGCCACAGGTAGGTAAAGAACAGCGGCCACTCGCACTCAATATGCTCGAACTGGCGCAGTTCCTCTGGCTCGTAGTGCAGGCGGGTGGTGTCTTCGATCACGGTTTGGTGGCCGTCTCGCAAGAAGCGTTTGCAGCCGTAGTTCCCTTGCAGCTTATCGACAATCTTTTGGCGAGTTTTGCGAACTAAATCGGCGTTCTCCACCGCAAAGGCCGGAAAGCCAATCACGCTCAGTAGGGCGGCGTCTACTTCCTTGGAGCCCGATTCCCTTGGCAGCAAAGATTCCAGGGTAATCCGGGCGCGGGCAATCTCATCGGTTAGCACGTGGATAATCGATGCCTGACCACCCCGCATTCCAAATAGGTTAATGCCGCGCATGGCCTCCAATGCTGCCTTGGCCATCCCCACGGAACTGGCGTTGAGTTCTGGCTTGCCGTGGTTGATTTTGTTGCCCCGCTCCCAAATGCCGTAGTCGGGGGTGCGGTAGGCGCGGCCAATGTAGTAGACCAGGTTCTGTACAAAGTTGACTTCGTCTAAGGTGTAGACGATCTGCAACCCGGAGGCCGTCATCTGGGCCAGCATCAACAGAAAGACCGAGGTGGCGTCAATCTGCAAATGGCCCCACTCGCCATCGCCTACTACGGGGTTTCCGGTGGCGGTATCGTACTTGGCGTGCAGGGCTTCTAGGGGATCCTGCCGTTCCTTAAAGCGCTCTACCTTGTGAGCCTGCCGCAGCATCGCCACCAGTAGCCCCCGCATTAGCTTGATGACGCTCTGCTCTAGCTCCACCGTGCGGCCTTGGTCGTCATCCAGTTGCCGATAGGCCAGGGCCAGCCCCCACACCGCCAAAATGCTGTAGACGTTATCCCGCACCCAGGCATCCGTGTAGTTGCCGTGGCTGTTCACCGCCGTGCTGGCGGGCATCAGACCGCTGACGGGATGCTGCCGCGACAGAATCACCCGCTTCACCTGCCGGTAGTAACGGTCTAGCTGCGCTTGAAGATGAACTAAAGACATAGGAACGCTCAACGGGTTGAGAGACGGCCAAGCCAACGGCCCTAGACAAGGCCAGGCCCACCACTATGCTAAGGCCAAGTTAGCCTTTAATCAGACCTTAACTATACGGCAAAATATTCTGTCTCTGAAGGTTAGACCTTCTCACAGCAGGGGAATACTAGGCCAAGCTTGATTGCATCTATCTTGCCTTTTCCCTAATTCCCTTAGTCTATGGATGAGTTTGCCACCTATTACGACATATTTAACCTGCAGCCTGGATCCTCACAGCAAGACTTAAAAGAAGCTTACAAACGACTGGTGAAGCAATGGCACCCAGATCGATTTGCCAGCGACCCCATCAACCTCAAAATTGCTGAAGAGAAAATCAAAACGATTAATATTGCCTACGAAGCGCTAAAAGCCCATCAGGAAGGATCCTATTTCAGTCATTCAATCTCTGGTTCATCCAGCTATACTACCTCTGTCAAAACCCGACGCACTAGCCCAAAAGATTATTTCAATGATGCCAAGCATCTAGCTAAGCTAGGGCAATATCGCAAGGCCGCAGAAGAGTTAAGTCATGCCGTAAAACTGGAGTCTAAGTACGCGGCAGCGTATCATCTGCGTGGAATTTTATTTACAGTTATAGGCTTTGAACGACGTGGCGAAAGCGATCTTCGTAAGGCAGCTTTGCTAGGCATTGTAAGCCTTGATTATGATAGCGATGTGATTATTCTTGTTCAATCCTGTGACGACTTCAAACATTTTAGGCATCTGCTAAAAAAGGAGGTCAAGTCGGATCAATCAACGAGCACTAGAAAGCATCAACCTTCAGAATCTTTTAATTCCTATAGCTCTAGATTTCATAATCAAAGCCCGTCATCAGTCAAGTCAACTCAGACAGGCAGTGACAAGATTAAAGATATTCGTCAAGAGCGGCAGAGACATAGGCAGCTTAAAAAAGATAAGCTAAAGCAAGAAAAGCTTCAAAGGGAACAGGAAGAGAAAAATAGAAAGGCTTCAAAACAAAGTGAATCTGTTGAAGAAGAGATTTCGTAACTACTCAGGCTTAAAAAAAGTCTCTGCTTTTTGAGGATAGTCCTTGG